>JBJMQJ010000174.1:0-3930 GCA_045802765.1 Myxococcales bacterium | reverse complement strand
GCGGGGAGCAAGATCCCCTCCATCGGCTACAAGGGGATGAACTCCTACTCGCTGCAGTTCGACGGGTACGAAGTGCCCGCGGAGAACCTGCTCGGCGGCGCGACCGGCAAGGGCTTCTACCAGCTCATGTCGACCTACGAGATCGCGCGCATCCAGACCGCGGCGCGGGCGGTGGGCGTGGCCCAGGCCGCCTTCGAGGCAGCCTTGCGATATTCGCAGGAGCGCACGCAGTTCGGGAAGCCGATCAGCCAGTTCCAGGTGATCGGCCACAAGCTGGCGCACATGGCGACGCGGATCGAGGCCGGGCGGCAGCTCACCTACCACGCGGCCCGCATGAAGGACACGGGCAAGCGCTGCGACCTCGAGGCGGGCATGGCCAAGGCGTTCTGCGCCGAGATGGCCGAAGAGGTGACCAGCGAGGCGATGCAGGTCTTCGGCGGCTACGGCTACTCCCGCGAGTTCCCCGCGCAGCGCTTCTGGCGCGACGCCCGCGTCTTCCGCATCTTCGAGGGCACCAGCGAGATCCAATACGAAGTGATCGCCAAGCGCCTGTTGGAGGGGTAGTGACCGCAAGCCGCGAGCCGCAAGCCGCAAGCCCGGCGGACGCCGTCCACCGCTTCACCCGGGACGACAACCTCTACGAGGACTTCACCGTCGGCGAGACGATCGTGCACCCGCGCGGGCGCACCGTCAGCGACGGCGAGCACATGCTGTGGACGAACTTCGTCTTGAACACCGCGCAGCTCCATTTCAACCAGAAGATGTGCGATGACTCCCCGCAGACCACCTTCGAGGGGCGCCGCGTGGTCTACGGCGGGATCGTCTTCGCCTACGTGGCCGGGCTCGCCTCGGAGGAGACGGAGGAGAACGCGCTGGCCGTGCTCTCCTACGACGAGGGGCGGCACTTGAACCCCGTCTTCGCCGGCGACACGCTGTTTGCCGAGAGCACGGTGCTCGCGAAGAGCGACGACGATCCGCGCATCTCGCAGTGCGGCGCTCCGGGGCTGAAGCCGGGGCAGGCCGGCCTGGTGAAGTTCCTCCTCCGCGGCAAGAACCAGCGCGGCGAGGTGGTCCTGGAGATCACCCGCGAGCTGGTGGTGCTCAAGAAGGCGTACCGGCCGTGAAGACCCGCAGCGGCATCGAGATCAAGCCCGTCTACGGCCCGGCCGACGCGGGCGAGACTCCGCCCGCTCCGGGCGAGTTCCCCTACACGCGCGGCATCCACCGCAGCATGTACCTGGGCAAGCTGTGGACGATGCGCCAGTACGCGGGGTTCGGGACTCCGCGCGAGACGAACCGCCGCTTCCGCTACCTCCTCGAGCAGGGCCAGACCGGGCTGTCGTTGGCGCTCGATCTGCCCACGCAGCTCGGCCTCGACGCGGACGACCCGGAAGCGGAAGGAGAAGTGGGGAAGGTGGGCGTCTCGATCGGCTCGCTCGCCGACATGGAGGAGCTGTTCGAAGGGATCCCGCTGGAGCGCGTCTCCACCTCGATGACCATCAACGCCACCGCGCCGATCCTCCTCGCCATGTACGAGCTGGCCGCCCGCAAGCGCGGCGTCCCGGACGAGCGCATCAGCGGGACGGTGCAGAACGACCTGCTCAAGGAATTCGGCGCGCGCGGAGCGTGGCTCTTCCCCATCGAGCAGTCGATGCGGCTGGCCTGCGACCTCGTCGAGGACACGGTGCAGCGCCTTCCGCGCATGAACCCGATCAGCATCGCCTCGCACTACCGCGACGCCGGAGCCACGCCGGCCGAGGAGATGGCGTACACCTTGTCCGCCGGGCGCGCATACGTCGAGGAGCTGCTCCGCCGCGGCCTTGCGCCGGACCGCTTCGCTCCGCGCCTGAGCTTCTTCTTCTACACGTACACCAACTTCTTCGAGGAAGTGGCCAAGTACCGCGCCGGGCGGCGCATCTGGGCGCAGCTCCTGCGCGACCGCTACGGCGCCAAGGAGCCGGAGAGCTGGCGCCTGCGCGCCGCCTGCGTCTGCGGCGGGCACAGCCTGACCCGCGCCGAGCCGCTCAACAACATCGCCCGCACCACGCTGGAGACCTTCGCCGTCGCCTGCGCCGGAGTGCAGAGCGTCTTCACCGCCGCCTACGACGAGGCGTTCGCCATCCCCACCGAGCTGTCCGCGCGGACCGCGCTGCGCGTGCAGCAGGTGGTCGCCTACGAGACCGAGGTGGCGCAGACCGCCGACCCCTTGGGAGGCAGCTTCTTCGTCGAGGCGCTCACCGGCGAGATGGAGAAGGCGATCCGGGCGGTGATGGACGAGGTCGAGTCCCGCGGCGGGATGGTCGAGTGCCTTCGGCAGGGCTTCATCCAGCAGCGCATCGCCCAGCGCGCCTACGAGCACCAGCGCGCCGTCGAAAAGGGCGAGGTGGCGGTGGTCGGGGTCAACAAGTTCGCCACCGTCGGGGACGCGCACCAGGAGCCGGATCTCGAGCTCGAGCAGGCCTCCCCCGAAGCGGCGCGCGACGCGGCGGAGCGCGTGCTCCGGGTGAAGCGGGAGCGCAACGGGGACGCGGCGCGCGCGGCGCTGCAGCGGCTGTCGGACGCGGCGGCGGGGACCGAGAACGTGCAGCCCCTCATTCGCGATGCCGTCGCTGCGTACTGCACCGTGGGCGAGATCACCGCCGTTTTGAAGGCGAAGTTCGGCACGTATCAACCGCCGACAAAGTTTTGAGGAGAGATCGGGATGGGGACCGCCAGCAGCCAGCCGCCAGCCGCCAGCCAGGAAACGGGTCGCATCCGCGTGCTGGTCGGCAAGCCCGGGCTCGACGGGCACGATCGCGGTGCGCGCGTCATCGCGGCCGCGCTGCGCGACGCCGGCATGGAGGTGGTCTACACCGGCCTCCGCGCGACCATCCCTGCCATCGCCGCCGCGGCGATTCAGGAGGACGTGGACGTGATCGGCCTCTCCATCCTGTCCGGTGCGCACGAGTCCATCTGCCGCCGCCTGAACGACGAGCTCTCCCGCCGCGAAGCGCGCATCCCGGTCGTGGTCGGCGGAATCATCCCCGCGGCTGACTTCGCGAAGCTCACAGTTCTCGGCGTGGCGGCAGTGTTCGGGCCCGAATCCCCGCTCGCCGCGGTGGTGGAGACGGTGCGGGACCTGGCCCGCGCTCCCGCCGGCGGCGGGCGGTTGGCGACTGGCGGCAAGACGCCGGAATCGACGGCGACCTCCGCGCCCCGGAGAAGCGTTTCAAGACCGCCACCCGCCACGCGCCAGCCGCCAGCCGATCCGGGTGGCCACCCGTCAGCCAGGGCCGGAATTCCCAGCACCGCCCTCGACCACACCGCCATCTGCGTCCGCGACCTGGCGGCCTCGATCGCGCTGATCGAGGCGCTTCTCGGCCAGAAAGTCGCCCACACGGAGTTCGTCCCGGCGCAGAAGGTCCACGCCGCCTTCTTCGACTTCCCCAACGGGGCCTCGCTCGAGCTGGTCGCGCCCCAGGGAAACGACGGCCTGGAGAAGTTCCTGCAGAAGCGCGGCGACGCGCTCCACCACCTGGCGCTGCGCGTCCGCGACCTGGACGCGCTGCTCGCGCGGCTCGACGCGCAAGGTGTGCCGCTCGTCGACAAGGTCTCCCGCCCCGGCGCGCGAGGCCACAAGGTCGCCTTCCTCCATCCCAAGGCCTTCGGCGGTACGCTCCTGGAGCTCGTCGAGGCGCACGAGGAGAACCATGAAGACGCTGCCGCTCGGTGAGGTCCCCCAGGACGTGGGGGCGCTGCCCGAGAAGATGCTCGCCTGCACCATCCGCCCCGACCGCGAGGGCGACCCCGCAACCGCCATGCGCATCGAGGAGGTCGATCTGCCGCCGGTCGGCCCCAACGAGGCGCTAGTCCTGGTCATGGCCGCCGGCGTGAACTTCAATGGAGTCTGGGCGGCGCGCGGCAAGCCGGTGAGCGTCTTCCGGATGCACG
>JBJMQJ010000173.1:0-4393 GCA_045802765.1 Myxococcales bacterium | reverse complement strand
TTGGGATGCCAGTCCTGCGTCGCGACCACCAGACCGAAGCGCGGTTGCAGCCGGTTGGCGACCGGCACCACCTCGTCCCCGCGCGGGACGCCCAGCGCGCCGCCCGGCAGGAAGTCGTTCTGGATGTCGACCAGGACGAGGGCCTTCATGACCGTTTGGTATCAACGTGCGTCGATCGGCGCCAGCAGCACCACGGAGTAGCCCCCGCCGTCTCGCGGGTCGGGTTCGCATACGAGTGCCGCTGGTCGGCGTGCTGGCCGCCGCGGTGGCGATCGCGGTATCACTCGCCGCCCACATGCACGGACGCCACGGCAATCCCGAGGATCTGGACTCCTACATCGGAAAGATGGAGGACCCTTCCCGGGCGGAATGGCAGAAGCCCGCAGACGTGCTGCGGGCGCTTGCGCTGCGCCCCGGGCAGATCGTCTGCGACGTCGGCGCCGGCCCGGGCTACTTCACGTTTCCCATCGCGCGCGCGGTGGGCGAAGCGGGTCACGTCTACGCCGCCGACGTCGAGCCGCGCATCCTCGAGGCGCTGCGCAAGCGCCTGCGGAAGAACGAGCTTCGCAACGTGACGCCGGTGCTGGCGCTCGAAAACGACCCGCTGGTGCCGCCCGCCTCCTGCGACGTCATCCTCGTCGTCGACACCTTCCACCACTTTCCCGACGGTCCCGCCTACCTTCGCCGCCTGGCGCGCTCGCTCCGTCCGGGCGGGCGGCTGGTGAACATCGACTTCCACAAGCGCGAGCTGCCGGTCGGTCCCCCGCCCGAGCACAAGCTCACCCGCGACGAGTTCCTCGCGCAGGCCGCCGCGGCGGGCCTCGCCCTCGCCCAGGAGCACACCTTCCTCCCGTATCAGTACTTCCTGTCGCTCGCGCCGCGCGCCTGAGCCGTCACTGCTCGGCCGTCCGAGCGTCGGCGGCGCGCGACGGGGTGCGCGGAAGGCGGACGCGGAAGACGCTCCCCTCGCCGGGCTTCCCGCTCGATTCCACGTCGATCTTTCCGCCGTGCTGCTCGACGATCCCGCGGGTGATGGCGAGACCCAGACCCAGCCCTCCGAAGGAAGGGCCGTGCGCGCGCCCGAACCTCTCGAAGATCGTCTGCTGGTGCTCGCGGGGGACGCCCAGGCCGTGGTCCCTGACGGAGATGTCGACGGCATTTGCGGCTGGCTCGACCCTGACCTCGATCTCCCCTCCTTCGGGCGAGTAGCGGATGGCGTTCGAGACGAGGTTGACGCGCACCTGGTCGACGCGGTCGCGGTCGGCGACGATCGGCAGCTGGTCCGGCGCGCGGACCCGGATGGGGTGCCGGTTTCCGGGCGTCTCCATTCGCCCACGGACCTCTTCGATCAGGCCGACGAGGTCGAACTCGGAAGGGTTCAGCTCGAACTGACCGGTCTCCAGCCGGTTGATGTCGAGGAGGTCGCCCACCAGCCGCGCCAGGCGGTCGATCTGGCGCGAGATGAGGCGCAGCGCGCGGCCCGTCCCTGCCTCGGCCTCCTGCTCGCCCAGCTGGTGCAGCGCGAGCTGCGCCTGCGCCTTGGCCGCGGCGAGCGGCGTCTGCAGCTCGTGCACCACCGAGGAGAGGAACACGTCCTTGACCTCGCTCTCCAGCGCCTGCTTGCGGATCTTCTCTCCGCGCACGAACAGGTCGCAGAAGACGCGCACCTTGGCGCGCAGGATCTCCGGATCGATGGGCTTCAGCAGGTAGTCGACCGCCCCGTGCGCGTATCCCTTGAAGACGTACGCGGTTTCCCGGCTGAGCGCCGTGATGAAGATGATCGGGATGTGACGGGTCTGCTCGCGCTGCTTGATCAGCTCCGCCGTCTGCAGCCCGTCGAGCCGGGGCATCTGCACGTCGAGCAAAATGACTGCGAAGGTTTGCCGCAACAGGTGGAGGAGCGCCTCCTCGCCGGAGCGCGCCTTCACCACGCGGATCTTCAGCGGTTTGAGCGTCCCCTCCAGAGCGAGGAGGTTCTCGGGCCGGTCGTCCACCAGAAGGACGCTCGGCACCAGCGGGTCGTCCGAATTCGCCACGGTCACCTCATCTCCGCGTCCATCTGAGCAAGAGCGCCACCAGCGCCTCCGGGCCGATGGGTTTGGTTGCAAAATCGGAGCAGCCTGCCTCGAGACACCGCTCGCGGTCGCCGGGCAGCGCCTTGGCGGTCAACGCGACGATCGGCAGGTCGGACAAGCCCGGACGGCGCCGAATCTGCCGCGTCGCTTCGAGTCCGTCAATCTCCGGCATCATCACGTCCATGAGCACGAGGTCTATCCTCTGTTCGGAATCGAGCAACTCGAAGCATTCGCGGGCCCCCTGCGCGGGAAGGACCTTCACGCCGAAGCGCTCGAGCAGGCTGGTGACGGCGAACAGGTTGTGCCCGTCGTCGTCGACCACGAGCACCTTGCGCCCGCGCAGCTCCGCCGCCCCGTCGGGGGCGATCCGGTTCTCCGCCGACGCGCCGAGCTCGAGGGGCTCGGGCTCCACCGCGGAGGGCAGCAGCAGCGGCAGGTAGAGGGTGAAGGTGCTGCCCTGGCCGGGCGCGCTGCGCAGCCGGATCTCGCCACCCAGAAGACGCGCCAGCTCGCGGCTGATGGTCAGGCCCAGCCCCGTGCCGCCGAAGGTGCGGCTGGTCGAGCTATCGGCCTGCTGGAATGCCTCGAAGATCAGCTCGTGCTTCTCGCGCGGGATGCCGATGCCGGTGTCGGAGACGGCGAAAGCGAGCACCTGGGGCGACCCGCGCAGGGCGGGGGAACCGAACCCGCTGCCGCCCTGTTCCAGGGTGGCCGACAGGTCGACGCGGCCGCTGGCGGTGAACTTGAACGCGTTGGAGAGGAGGTTCTTGAGGACCTGTTGAAGGCGCTGCGGATCGGTGAGCACGGTTCCCGGCACCGCTGGCGAGACGGAGATCGAGAACCCGATCCCCTCGCCGAGCGTGGGCCGGAACATCCGCTCCAGCGCCGCGGCGACGTCGCGGAGCGCGACGGGACGCACCTCCACCTGCAGCTTGCCGGATTCGATCTTCGACAGATCGAGGATCTGGTTGATCAGCGCCAGCAAGTCCTGCCCGCTCGAGTGCACCGTCGAGGCGTACTCCACCTCCTCGGCGTCGAGGTGCCCCTTGCCGTTGTCGGCGAGCAGCCGGGCGAGGATGAGCAGGCTGTTGAGGGGCGTCCGCAGCTCGTGCGACATGTTGGCGAGGAACTCGGTCTTGTAGGTGGAGACCCGCGCGAGCTGGCGCGCCTTGTCCTCCAGGTCGCTGGTGCGCTTGGCGAGCTCCGCGTTGGACGCTTTCAGCTCTTCGAGCAGGTGCTCCGTCCGTGAAGTGGTCGCCACCGTGTTGAGCACGACGCCCACGCCTTCGGCGAGCTTCTCCAGCAGGACGCGGTGGATGGGCTTGAAGCGCTGCACGCTCGCCAGCTCGATGACCCCCTTCACCTCGCCCTCGAAGAGGACGGGGACGACCATCAAGCTGCGCGGCCGCGCCTGCCCGGTTCCGGACCGGATCATCACGTAGTCGGAAGGAAGGTCGTCGACCGCGACGATCCGCTTTTCCACCGCGCACTGGCCGACCAGGCCTTCTCCAGGTCCGAACCGCTCGGAGCCGTCGCTGGAGTGGCCGTAGGTGCTGATGCGGCGCAGGGAAGCGCCGCGCCCCGCTGCCTCGGCCACGAAGAGCGCGCCGTACTGCGCGGGAATCTCCGGCGCGAGCTCCCCCAGCACGATGCTGCCCAGCTCCTCGAGGCTGCGCCGCCCCTGCAGCCGCCCCGAGAGGCGGGCGAGGTTCGTGTTGAGCCAGTCCTGTTCCACGTTCGCCTGCGTCGTCTCTCGCAGGTCGACGATCATCTCGTTGATGCTGTCGGTCAGGTCCTTCCAGGTGCCTGCCACCCCGGGAACGCGGGCCTGGCCTCCCAGCTTGCCCTGCGCGCCCACTTCGCGGGTGACGCGGATCACCTCGGCGGTGAACGCGCGCAGCTGATCGACCATCGCGTTCACCGTCGCCTTGAGGTCGCGGACCTCGCCCCGAGCCGGGACGGTGATCTTGCGCGAGAGCTGCCCGTTGGCAACCGCGGTGGTGACCATGGCGATGTTGCGCACCTGCGAGGTCAAGTTGCCCGCCAGCATGTTCACGCTCTCGGTCAGGTCCTTCCAGGTGCCCGCGACTCCGGGCACCTGCGCCTGGCCGCCCAGCTTCCCTTCGGCGCCCACTTCCCGCGCGACGCGGGTCACCTCCGCCGCGAACGCGCGCAGCTGATCGACCATCTCGTTGACGGTCTCCTTCAGCTCGAGGATCTCCCCGTTGGCCGGAACCGTGATCTTGCGGGAGAGGTCTCCCCGCGCGACCGCCGTGGTCACCGCCGCGATGTTCCGCACCTGGTCGGTGAGGTTTCCC
>JBJMQJ010000172.1:0-5642 GCA_045802765.1 Myxococcales bacterium | reverse complement strand
GATGAGCTCGCCCTCGACGCCGTCGGACGGCGTGAGCTCGAGCACCACGCGCGCGGGCTCCGGCGGCTTGAGGCGCACGCCGATGAGGTCGAGGAAGGTGAGGAAGTTCTTCTCCGGGACCTTGTTCAACCGGTAGATGACCATCTCGGTCATCCACGCGTACAGCTCAAGCAAGGTGACGCCCGGATCGGAGGCGTTGTGGTTGGTCCACTCCGGGCAATAGCGCGGGATGAGCCGGACGGCCTCGTCGACGATCTGCTTCCAGGACCGGTCGTCCAGGTTCGGAACGGGGAGGGACATGGGGAACGGACCTCGCCGCTAGCTGCCGGTCAGGTAGAAGGGGAAGACCAGGTTGTGGATGCTGTTGGTGGCGCGGATCTCGTAGCGCACGTCCACCAGGATCCGTTCCGCGGAGTCGGGATCGGGCAGCGCCTCGACCTGGATGCCGCGGATGCGGTGCTCGTGCTTGGCGAGCGCCTCTTCGACGTGATGCCCGACGAGCGTCTGCGTCGAGGTGTTGTTCGGCGCGAAGACGTAGTCGTGGATGCGGCAGCCCCAGTCGGGGCGCATCTGCCGCTCGCCCAGCGCCGTGCCGATGATGACGCGCACCGACTCCTCGATGTTCTGCTCGTACTTGGAGAGTTGGATCCCGCCGCCCGGACCGACGGAAAAGGGGAACCTGAAGCCGACGCCGAGGAAATTGCTCATGCCCGTAAGTCCCCAAGTCCTTCCCTGCGCGCTACGCGGTGGCGATCCCCACCTCGACGACCCGCTTGCAATTCGGGCAGCTCACGGTGGTGCGGCCCCGTTGCTCCTCCACCACGAGCCCTTCTGAGAAGGCGCATTCGGGGCAGACGAGCCCCTGCGTCCGGCCGGCGGTGACCGCCTCGACGACCTCGTACCAGAGCGATTCCATCTCGCTCAGGCGGTCCTCCGGGCTCTCCGACATGTCGGCGTACCCCCACTGTCTCAGCCTCGTGGCTGACTCTCGACGGTCACGCTCTCGGGAGGAGCGCGAGCTTAGTCCCTCTCCCGCCCCCCGATCAAGTGGCCCCTCCCCCGCCCGCCCCAATCGGCCCGTGGCCTGCGAAAAGCAGTCACCACGAAGCGCGCGAAGCACGCGAAGAAGTTCAATCGGGTGATTGCCCCAGCAAACCTTCGCGCTCTTCGCGCGCTTCGCGGTGATCTTCTTTGGCGCCTTAGTTGGGGCGGTATTGGAGCTTGACCAGCATGCCGGAGTCTTCGCCGGGTTTTTTCAGCTCGAGGAGCGTCTGGCGGGGTTCGAGCTTCACCCCCGAGACCGGGGCGCGGCCGCGGGAAGTGCCGTCCACCCAGACGATCGCCCACGGAGAGGTGCTCACCTTGACGTTGAGCGCGCTGCCCGAGCGAACGTATTCGAGCTGCACCTTGTACGGGGATGACGAGTCACCCACTTCGACGGTGCCGGTGTCGCCGGTGACCGGCAGGTTGTAGGCGCCGATCTGCTTGGGTTGCGCCGACCCCGCGAAGGTGATCGGCGCGCCGCCCTGCGGGTTCACGGTGAGCGTGCCGAAGAGCTTGCCCGCGCCGATCTTGCGCGGCGCAGCCTCGACCTTCTCCACCGGCGCAGGCTTCGGGGCCGGTTTCTTCTGCTCGCGAGACTCGTCGATGCGGCGCTTGCGCTCGACGGCCTGCGATGGTTCCGAACCCGCGCCCTTGTCCGCCGCGCCTCCGCGATCCTCCTTCGGCGCTTCCGACACGATCGCCGCCACGGCGCGGCGCGGATGCGACGCAACCGGCTCGTCCGAAAGCAGCCACACGAGCAGGGCCACGACCCCGGCCAGCGCGACGAGGACCCCGGCGCCCAGGGCGATCCACGGGCCCCTCCCGCTCCCCTTGCGCGCCGCCTCGCCCGGCCCCTGCGGCCGCGTGTTCGTCCGCAGCACCTGCTGCTGCGCCTGCTGCAGCTTGGCCATCGCCTCGCGCGCGGAGGCTTGCGCCTCCTCCGGCGAGAGGATGCTCGTCTCGCCGCCGTTGCTGGGCGGCGGCGGCTTGCGCGCCGGGCGGGCAGGAGCGGTGCCGAAGAACGCCGTCTTGCCGTCGCGCCCCTCGAGGGGGAGCGCCGGCTCGGTCACCTCCGGAATGTCCGGCATGGTGTCCGTCGGGCGCGCCGCCTTCCGCGGCGGCGGGGTGGGCAACGCCTGTCCCGGTCGGAGCATGGCCGTGCCACCCGGCACGTCGTCGTGCGGCGCGAGCGACGACACGCCCGCATCGAGGAGCGTGTCGGCCGCCCCCACCGGCCGCGGCGGAGGAGCCGCGGGCTTCGCGGGCGGCCGGACGCCCCCGGGAGGCGTGGTGGGCCTCTTCGTCCCCGGCGCCGCGGAGGGCTGCGGCGGCGTCGCGGCCTTCTTCGCGCCGGGAGCGATCGCGGGGTTCAAGATCAGGGTGCCGCCGCCGCCGTCCGTCTCCGGCTTCGCCACCGGCGTGGGCAAAATCCGCGCCGGCGTGCGCGTCGCCGAAGGTCGCGCGGAGCCGCCGGGAGCGGCCCGCCCGCCGTCGGTGTCGAGCAGGAGCCGCTGCTCCTCCTCGAGCTGCTGGCGGAAGAGGCGCGCCATCAGCTGGCCCAGCCGCTCGGGCGAGCGCGGCACCACGATGCGGCGCAGATCGTCCAGCATCTCGGCGGCGTCGGGATAGCGGCGGTCCCGATCCTTGACGAGCGCCTTGGCGACGATGGGGTCGAACGGAGCGTAGGAGGCGTCGTATTCGGAGGGCGGCGGGGGATCGTACCGCTGCACCGCCTCTAGCGTGAGCACGATGTTCGACTTGTGGAACGGGTTCGTGCCCGTGAGCATCTCGTAGAGCGAGATCCCGATGGCGAAGACGTCGGAGCGCTTGTCGAGCTTCTTCGCGAGCGACTGCTCCGGGCTCATGTAAACGAACTTGCCCTTGATCATGCCCGCTTCGGTCTTGACCGTGCTCATCTCCGACTTGGCGATCCCGAAGTCGATGATCTTCACGTCGCCCGTGTAGCTGAGCAGCACGTTCTGCGGATTCAGATCGCGGTGGATGATGTTGAGGGACCGCCCGGTGACGTCGGTCAGGTTGTGCGCGTAGCTCGCGCCGTCGCAGATCTGCTCCGCGATGGTGCGGCACACCTCCGCGGGGATCTTCTCCTTCTTCCTCGCCGCGGCGTCGATCAGGTCGCGCAGCGTGCGGCCCGAGACGTACTCCATGGCGATGAAGTAGCTGCCCTGGTGCTCGCCCAATTCGAACAGCTGCACCACGTTGCGGTGGTTCATCCGCGCGGCGAGGCGCGCCTCGCTCAAGAACAGCTCGACGAACTCCTTGTTCTCGGTGAGGTGCGGGAGGACCTTCTTGACCACCAGGATCTTCTCGAACCCGGCCGGACCCTGCTGCTTGGCGAGGAAGATCTCGCCCATCCCACCCGCGGCCAGCTTCTTGAGCAGGAAGTACTTGCCGTAATAGCTGCCGACCTCGAGCTGGGGCTGCGGCGTAGGCATGATTTCTGGAGCCCCCTCGCGATCCCTGGCGCGCTAAGTCGCCGGCACGCGCGCCGAGGCTACCGTGCGCTCGCAGGACCGGTCAACCGAGCCCTGCCGGTGGACCGTCATGCGATCGTCGAGCCTATCGACCGGGCTTGGTATTCCGGGGCCACCGCTGCAGCGCATCGATCACTGCGACCAGACGCGCCGCGGCCTCCGGCGAGGTCTCCGCGCCGAGCCGATCCTGCAGCAGCCGGATGACGCGCGGCTCCGGAACCACCGCTTCGACACGCAGCGACTCGGGATCCGCCTCGGCCAGCCGATCGAGGGAGAACTGAGCGACGTCGCGGTCCCGGTCCTGGGCGCTTTGCAGGGTGGCGTTGACGATCTCAGCCCTCCCTTGGGCATTGGTCCGCAGGTAGATGCGATCCCACATCCAGGATCCCACGCTCAACCGGAGGAACGCGTCGGCGCCGGATGCAAACGCTTTCGCGAACGCGGTAGCCACGATTCCGTGCTCGTCGACCCCGGGCAGCGCGTCCTTGGCGGCGGCCTCCGCAGCAAAGAGTTGCTGCACCGGGTTGCGCCCTTCCAGCCACCTCAGGTAACGCGAGAGGCGCTCTTTCCCCTCGAGCGGCTCCTTCTCCTCCTCGAGGACGGCGCGGACGGAGGGGATCACGGCGTCCCGCACGGCGACGTCCTCGACGTACACCGGTTTCGCCGAGGCGACAGCCCCCTCGACGAGAAGGATGGGCGCACCCTCCTGGAGATGGACCCGGCCCCAGATCGGATCGGGGAACTTGAGCCGGGCGACCTCGCTGACGGGCCGCCGCAGTTGGAAGTGGCGCGCCGCTCCAACCGATTTCCCCCAGAGAGTCTCCTCGATGCGGACGTCGACGTCGACGATCTCCTGCCCGGGATCTCCCGGCTCGACGCGCAGGCGCGCAATGCGAGCCAGATGGATCGCAGATCCGTCGCGGACCCAGGTGTAGAGGGGAATCCGATGATCCATGGCTGCCTTCCCTTTCCTACCGGTCGCCGCCGGGATCCCCGTCCACAACGCCATCGCTACCATGCACCATCCGACGCTCCGCCCGGGCTGCCGATCGCGCCGCGTCAACGCGCATCCATCTTGATGTTGTCGACGAAGTTCGGCGGGCAATGCTCGACGTCCGTATCGGAGCCTTTCTTGGGAGGGCTATGAACGGTCATCCCTCCGGCCGCCGTCGTATGCGCACCCGCGATGGTCCAGCCGCCCAGGGCCGTATACGTGCCATAGGTGATCTTCCACGAGGAGCTCGCCAATACCGTGTAGTTCTCGTCGAAGCTGTTGGAGAAGGCGCAGAGGAACATGGCGAAGTCGTTCGAGCCCGAGATGCTGGCGAGCGCGGCACCAGTGACAGGATGCGCTTTGTTGATGGCGATCGCCGGCGGCTCGAGGTACCGCACGACGCGCTTCTGCCCGCCGGCCGGGATGTCCGACTTGTCGTTGTCCGAGGAGCTGATGATGAACGGTCCCGTGCCGCTCGATGACGGCCCTCGCGTGTCACGGACCGGGAACGCGAGCATCGCGGGCGCTCCCCCCACGATCGGGTCCGCGATTGCGGCGCTCGCCGCAATGACCTCCTTCAGCGTGCGGCCGTCGGCGTAGGTGCCCTTGATGCTGTCGCCCGTGGTCTGTTGGATGTAGCCGAGGTTCACGTCCGCGGTCCCGCGCCGCCGATCAGGTCCACCGCCAGTGAGCTTAACGGTCACCTTGACCGAGAGAGGATAGCTGGGGAAGAGCGCGTCGGTATACGCCGCGTTCACTCCCGGCGCGGTCCCAGCGGTGGTCCCGCTGTCGACGATCAGGAACGCCGCGGTCGAGCGCGCGTCGTTGAAGAGCGTGTCCCGCGCGAAGATCCGGTTGTTGCCGGCGCCCGGCATGATTTCGACCTTCACGATGTGGACGTTGAGGATGAGCCCTGACTCACCCGCATCGCGCTTCTTGTTCCCGTTATCGTCGACGAAGGCGTGGACGTGGAAGGAGCCCACCGCGTCCGTCTTGAGGGTCCGCTTGCGAGTGTCGGCGCCGTCGGGCGTGTGGGTCGGTTCCCTGGCTGGACCGGCATCGTCGGACGCCCGTTCGGGGCTCCAGGTGAGCGGGACGTCGGCCGGCGT
>JBJMQJ010000171.1:0-6985 GCA_045802765.1 Myxococcales bacterium | reverse complement strand
GCTTTGGCGGCAAGGTGCCCGTCTACCCCGGGTACGTGATCGCGGTGGCGGCTTCGGTGGTCATCGGCAAGCCCGTGAAGTGGGTCGAGGATCGGATGGAGAACCTCCAAGCCGACTCGTTCGCGCGCGACTACCACATCCACGCGGAGCTGGCGGCGAAGAAGGACGGCACGATGACGGCCCTCAAGATCAAGACCGTCGCCGACCACGGGTATACCGATGCCGCCGCCAATCCCTCCAAGTTCCCGGCCGGGCTGTACTCGATCGTGACGGGCTCGTACGACCTGAAGCGCGCGTTCGCCGAGGTGGACGGCGTCTACACCAACAAGCCGCCCGGCGGCATCGCGTACCGCTGCTCGTTCCGCGTCACCGAGGCCGCCCACTGCATCGAGCGCATCACCGACGTGCTTGCGCAGGAATTGAAGATGGATCCGGCCGAGCTGCGCATGAAGAACTTCATCCCCAAGGAGAAGTTCCCCTACAAGTCGGCGCTCGGCTGGGAGTACGACAGCGGCGATTACGCCACCTGCCTGCAGAAGGCGCTCGACAAGATCGGCTACGCCGAGCTGCGCAAGGAGCAGGCGGAGAAGCGCGCGCGGGGCGAGCTGATGGGCATCGGCATTTCCAGCTTCACCGAGATCGTCGGCGCGGGCCCCAGCAAGCAGTTCGACATCCTGGGGATCAAGATGTTCGACTCCGCCGAGATCCGCGTGCACCCGACCGGCAAGGCCATCGCGCGCTTCGGCACCAAGTCGCAGGGCCAGGGGCACGAGACGACGTACGCGCAGATCGTCGCCGAGGAGCTGGGCATCCCTGCCGCGCACGTCCAGGTGGAGGAAGGCGACACCGACACCGCGCCCTACGGACTCGGGACCTACGCCAGCCGCTCCACGCCCACCGCGGGAGCGGCGGGCGCGTTGGCGGCGCGGAAGATCCGCGAGAAGGCGAAGAAGATCGCCGCGCACCTCCTCGAGTGCTCCGAGGACGACCTCGTCTGGGAGACGGGCAAGTTCTCGGTGAAGGGCTCGCCGCAGCGGTCGAAGACCATCCAGGACATCGCGCTCGCCGCGTACACCAACCACCCGCAGGGGATGGAGGCGGGCCTGGAGGCCACGTCGTACTACGACCCGCCCAACCTCACCTTCCCCTTCGGCAGCTACATCTGCGTCGTGGACATCGACCGCGGCACCGGAATGGTGAAGATCCGCCGCTTCGTGGCCGTGGACGACTGCGGAAACATCATCAATCCGATGATCGTGGACGGGCAGATCCACGGCGGCCTCTCGATGGGCATGGCGCCCGCGCTCCTCGAGGAGATCAGCTACGACGAGGACGGGAACGTGCAGGGCGGCAGCTTCATGGATTACCTGGTGCCCACCTCGATGGAGACGCCGAACTGGGAGCTGGACAAGACGGTGACTCCGTCGCCGCACCACCCGTTTGGCGCCAAAGGGGTCGGCGAGTCGGCGACGGTCGGCGCGCCGCCGGCGATCGTCAACGCGGTGGTGGACGCGCTGGCCCACCTCGGCGTGAAGCACGTGGACATTCCCATGACGCCCGAGCGGGTCTGGAAGATCCTCAAGGAGAAGGGCGTGGCGGAATAACCGGGAGTAATCTGGGCGTGCGCCATGCTCGCTGCCTTCGCGCTCGCCGCCGCAGTGGCAGCACCGGTCGACTGGCTGGCGCTTCCCATCGCCAGCTACAACTCCGACGACGGCCTCGCCGGCGGCATGGTGGTGCAGGCGCAGTGGCTCGGCCGCGTCGCGCCGTACAAGGCAGCGGTCGGGGCGCAGGTGCTGTTCAGCACCGCAGGCGTGCAGAGCCACTACCTGCGCTTCGACGTGCCGCGGCTCTTCGGCACTCCGCTGCGGTTGTGGCTGGGGGCCGAGTTCCACAAGGAGCTGAACGCGCCGTACTACGGACTGGGCAACAGGACCTCCAGCGACCTCGCCGTCCACCCGGAGCTCTCCGGCGAGCACCCGTTCAGCTATGTCCGGCGCTATCCGCAGGCGAACATCGCGTTCACGCTGCCGTTTAGCAGCTCGGGGATACGGCTCTCCGCGTTCGCCCGCTACCTGCGGCTGCACATCGAGGCGTACGACGGGTCGCTGCTCGCGCTCGAGCGGCCCCCCGGAACCGAGGGCGGCGAGGAGCTGTCGTTCGGATTCGGCGTCCTCGTCGACCGCCGCAACGGCGAGGCGATGCCCAACAGCGGATACCTGCTCGAGGCGGCGCTGCGCGGATCCCAGCGCGGAATGGCGTCCGACCACACCTACGTGGGCGGCACCGCGCGCGCGATGGGATTCGTCCCCATCGGCGGCCGGGTGGTGCTGGCCGCGCGCGTCGTCGGCGACGCGCTGACGCCCGGGACCCCGCTGTTCGAGCTGGCGCGATTCGGCGGCGTCGATCCCTTGGAGGGCGTGGGAGGCGAGCGCAGCGTGCGCGGCATCCCGAAAGCGCGCTTCATCGGGCGCGTCAAGGCGCTCGCCACCGTGGAGACGCGGGTCCGGCTGGCCGATGCGCGGGTCCTCGACCGCCGCGTCTCGTTCGGGGCGGTCGCGTTCTTCGACACCGGCCGCGTCTGGCAGCTGAACGGCGACGACGGGCGCTTCTTCGATTTCCACAGCGGCGCGGGCGGAGGCCTGCGCGCCTACCACCGCGAGTTCGTCCTCCGGCTGGACGTGGGGACCTCGTCGGAGCGCTCCGCGAACTTCTACATCACCTTCGGCAGCTTCTTCTGACCCGCGGGAGCTTTCAGAAGAGGCGCTTCTCGAGCGCCTTCAGCACGGCGCGGGTGCGGTCCCGGACGCCCAGCTTGGCGAGGATGCTGGAGACGTGGTTCTTGACGGTGCGCTCGGCCACGCCCAGCGCGCTGCCGATCTCGCGATTGGAATAGCCGCCGGCCATCATCCGCACCACCTCGCGCTCGCGCTGCGTGAGCGGCTCGTCGACAGGATGCCGATAGGGGCCACCATTCCATGCTGTCCGCTCAGGAACCCATGGTGTCCCCACCCCGTCGCCGAGCGAGCCCAACCCACGCAGGACGCCCTCGGTCAGTGACGGCTTGAACCAAGTGCCTCCGCGCGCCAGGCACCGGATGGCCTGTCCCAGCTCGTCCGCCGTCACGTCCTTGAGCAGGTACCCCTTGGCTCCCGCGCGGGCCGCCGCGAGCAGCGCGTCGGCGTCATCGAAGGTGGTCAGCACCAGGCAAGGAGGAGGGGAGGGATCGCGCTCCAGCTCCTCCAGCACGCGCAGCCCGCCTCCCCGCGGCATGCGCATGTCGAGCATCACCACGTCGGGCCGCGCCGCCCGCAACACCGCGAGCGCATGCTCCGCGTCGCAGGCTTCGCCGGTGACCTCGATCTCGGAGTCCAGCTCGAGCACGCGGCGCAGCCCCTCCCGCACGAGGGCCTCGTTCTCGACGATGCACACCCGGATCACGGGACGGCTCCGGGCAAAGGCAGGGTGGCCCGGACGCTGAAGCCCGCGCCCGGCCGCGTCTCGACCGTGAGCGCGCCGCCGGCCCGCTCCACCCTTTCGCGCAGCCCGCGCAGCCCGTTCCCGGCGCGGACCTCCTCGGCGCCGCGGCCGTCGTCCCGGGCGCGCAGCTCGAGCCGGCCGTCGCGCTCGCAGAGCTCGAGCCACAGGTTCTCCGCGGCGGCGTGACGGGCGGCGTTGGTGGCGATCTCCTGGGCGCAGCGGAGCACGATGAGCGCCCCCTCGCCGGCGTCGAGCGGGAGCGAGCCCGGCAGGCTGAGGTGGATCCGCGGGCGCGGCATCTCCTCCGCGAGCGCGCGGAGCGCCGAGCCGAGATCGAGCCGCTCGGGATCGCGCAGCTCCTCGACCGCCGAGCGCACCTCGGCGAGGAGCATCTGCGCGATGGACTGCGCCGCCTGCACGGGCTCGCGCGCCCGTCCCTCGGCGGTACGCGACGCCGCCTCGAGGTTCAGGCGCAAGGCCGTTAGATGGTGTCCCAGCGCATCGTGCAGCTCCCGCGAGATGCGCACCCGCTCGGCCAGGCGCGTCGTCTCTGCGAGCCTCGCCTGCGCCGCCCGCAACTCCTCGCGCGCCCGCGCCTCGCGCGCGAGCACGTCCGCCACGAAGAAGGCGAGCAGCTGGAAGGCGAGATACGGCGGCGTGAGCAGCAGCGCCGCGCGCGGCGTCCAGTGGTAGGCCACCGCGCCGCCCAGCGCCGCGCTCTGGATCGCGATCCACCAGAGCCCGCGGCGCCGCTGCACCAGCCCGCCGAGCTGCAAGGCACCGAGCACCAGGAGGGCTCCCTCGAAGCCGTCACACAGTGTCAGGACCAATACGGCGACGCAGGCCGCCTGCCCCGCGATCGCGAGCAGTCTTCCGCTGCGAAGCGCGAGGAGGAACAGCCCGAGGAACGCGACGTACGCCGCCGCCCATGCCGCGAGCCGTGGCGTCGAGTTGCTCCCGCCGAAGAGGATGGGCGCGCCGACCATCAGCCAGACGGCGACACCGCCGATCCTCAGCGCGCGGCGCAGGTCGTGGGGCCCCATGCGCCCGGAGCATAGCCTGCCTCGCGCGGGCGCCGGATGGGCCGGAAGTACCAGGGCCGGGCTCACCCCACGTGACGATGCGGCGTCGGGCGGCGCCGCGGTACGCATCGCCGCAAGGAGGATCCTCCATGCTGACGATGCTGATTCTGATCTCGGCCGCCCTGCCTCTTGCCGCCGCCGCGCAGGCGACGAAGCCCGCCGAGGTGGAGCAACTCTTCACGGCGATCCGCGAGGGCCGCGTCGAAGAGGCGAAACGGCTGCTCGACGCGAATCCCTCGCTCGCCGCGGGGCGCAGCTCCAAAGGACTGTCCACCGTGACTGCGGCCCTGTTCCTGCGGTCCGGCGAAGGATTCGTCCCGGTCGCGAAGAACGCGATCCTCTCCGCGCTGCTGAAGCACCGTGCGCCGATCGATCGGTTCGAGGCCGCGGCGCTCTCCGGCCGCGTCCGGGTCGCGCAGGAGATCGATGCCGACCCAGCGTACCTCACCGCGGAGAGCAGCTTCGGCTGGACCCCGCTCCATTTCGCGGCCTACGGCGGCAACGTCGGCGTGGCCAGGCTGCTCCTCGATCGCGGCGCTCCCATCGATCGGCGCGCCAACACGAAGTTCCGCAACACTTCCCTGCAGGTCTCGTTGCTCACGGGGCAGGAGGAGATGGCCGCATTCCTCGTCTCGCGCGGCGCGGACGTCCGCATCGAGCAGGAGGAGGGCTTCACGGCGCTGCACGAGGCGGCCCAGATCGGCAGCGAGAAGCTGATCGCGCTCTTTCTCGACCGCGGCGCCGACCCGAATTCCCGCGCGAAGGACGGACGGACTCCGCTGGGCGTCGCGCGCAAAGCAGGACACGGCGCCGCTGCGAAGATGCTCGAGTCGCGCGGCGCGCGGGAAACCGTCGCAGCAGGCCCGGAACGCTGACGGTATAGGACAGGAGCGACGGTCATCCGGGTTGGCGTGTGCTCTCCTGGTCGGCCGGAGGGCGGCTCTCCCGCCGCCTCTGGAAAGCGAGCACCTTCATCGCGTGAAGCGCGGCCCGCTTGCGGGAGGGTATGCCCTCGTGGCCTGCGCGCTCGTTGCGGCACGCTGCTCGAGCCCGCCCGCCGCCAGGGATGGCGGGGCCTCCGTGGCGCCCGCTCCGAACGACGCCGGGGTCCCCGACGGGTCCTCGGAGCCGCCGCCCGACGCGGGCCAACCCGCGGACGCCGGCGCCCCGCCCGACGCGAGCACGGCGCTGCCGCCCCCGCCCGACGCCGGTCCGCCGGAGGCCTTCTGTGCGCTGAACGAAGGTGGCGGCCCCGGCGACGTGTCCGAGGGCGAGCCGGGTCTTTCCACGGATTGCCGCGAGCTCGTTCCGGACTTCCCGGGAGTCCCGCCGCAGATCACGTTCGAGATGGGCACGCACTCCGCCTGCACGGGCGCTACGTCCGACGGGGAGGGAACGCTGGGGTTCGGTACGGTGAGCGCCGGCAGCCCTCGCTCCACGGTCTTCTTGCTGCACCGGCCCGACGGCGGCGCGCTGGCGCGGATCTCGGCCGACTCGCTGGCCCCGCAGCCGCACGGGTTCGCCGTCCACGAACAGGACTGGGAGTTCCCGCATGGTTCCGCCCTTCGCTTCGCGGACGGCAGCGGCAAAGGTCCCCAACAGGTGTCCAACGAGATCGTGGCCGTCGCTGGAGTTCCGGGAGGCGGCGTGGTCGCGGTCGAGCGGCCGTGGAACATCGCGCATTGGTGGATCACGACGCATCGGTTCGACGCCGCCGGAGAGCGGGTTGGTCCCCCTTCCGACGTGCTGGAGGGGTCCATCGAGACCCGGCCGCAAAGCTTTGCCGTCGGAGCCGCCACCGACGGCTCGGCGCTCGTCGTCGTGGGAGGAGAGCCGTTCGGCGACCCGGATTCTCTCTACGGGATCTGGATCGACGACCGCGGCAACCGTGTCGGCGATGCCTTCCAGGTGACCGCGGCAAAGGCCGACGGATTGCTCATCCGACCATTGCTGGACGGGTCGGTGGCGGTCCGCGCCGAAGGGATGTGGCGGGCGCGAATCGCAAATCGCGCGCGCACGGTGCGGGATCCGCCCGCTTGGCTGAGCGCCCTGGCCGGCCGCGACTTCCAGCTGCGCAAGCATCGGCGGGTTAACCGCGGCTATGTGGTCCTCTTCGACCCGCAGCTCGTCCCGTCGCGAGGTTGCAAGCCGCTGGTGGACATCCGCGCGCCGGCTGGCAACCGGTGCGGCACCCTGGCCGTGGCCGAGTCCGTCGTGCGCGCCGACGTGGGCGAGGACGGCACGCTCATCTGGTTTCGCGGTGGCCCACCCTGCTCGTTCGGCATCTGCTGCCAGTGGCGCTGGTGGACCGGGCTGCTGCGATGACGAGGAGGTCGTGCGTGGCGCGTGCAGTTCTCCTGATCTTCGCCGCGCTCGCCGGGTCCGCTCGGGCGCGCGATTCGTCCGACTGCACGGGGCTCGTC
>JBJMQJ010000170.1:0-25671 GCA_045802765.1 Myxococcales bacterium | reverse complement strand
CTCAACGACGTCGCATACGACTACGCATTCATCGTCCGCGAGCTCACGGCGGCGAGATGAAAATTCAGTATTTGGAATCCTCGCCCGTGATCAACGCTGCGATCTCCGAGGCGGACTGCGCCGAGGTTATCGATTGACGGAACGGCGGCGACTTGAACAGCCGCGAGATCCGCGCCAGCGCCTTGAGGTGGATCCCTGCGGAGTTCTCCGGAGCGAAGAGCACGAAGAAGAGATAGGTGGGCTTCCCGTCGATCGCGGCGAAGTCGACGCCCCGCTTCGAGCGGCCGAACGCGGCGAGCAGATTCGGCACGCCGGGCAGCTTGCCGTGGGGGATCGCCACTCCTTCGCCCACGCCGGTCGAGCCGAGCTTCTCCCGTTCCAGCAGCACTTCCGTGAGCCGTCCCGCGTCGAGTCCGTGCGCCCGCGCCAGGGCGGCGCACAGCTCGCGGAGGACGCCGGCCTTGTCGGTCGCCTGCAGGTCGGGGAGGATCAATTCCTCGCGCAGGAACTCGGCGATCTTCATCGCGGCGAGCCTACACCCGGATCCGTGCGCGCGGCCAGAAGCGCGCGCACGGCGGGTGAAGTCGGTGGACGTCCTACTTGGCCGAAGCGACCGACAGCGAAGCGGGCGCGGCGGGCTCGCCGCCGGGTCCCTGCGGCCCGGCCACGGTGGTCATCTCCCCGTTCGCCTGGATGAGCCCGAAGTTCCCGTCGCGGCGGCGGTAGACGACGTTCACGTCGCGCGAGTCGGGCCGCGTGAAGACGAGAAAGTCATTGTTCAAGAGGTCCATCTGCATGAGCGCCTCTTCCACGCTCATGGGCTTGGCGAGAAATTCGTTCGAGCGGACCACCTCGGGCGGCAGGCCGTCCGTCGGAGAGGGCGCGAAGATCTCGTAGCGCACCCGCACCGGCTCGCGCGCGTGCACGTGGGCCGGCCTATGGCTCTTCAGCCGGTCCTTGTACTTCTTGAGCTGCCTCTCGATCTTGTCGCACGCCAGGTCGATCGAGGCGTACATGTCCTCCGACTTCTCCTTGCCCCGCACGTGGAAATGGCCGGCGTGCAGGTTGATGTCGGCGTGATGCAGATACCTCTCCAGCGAGAGCGTGACGTGGGCCTCGGTCACCTTGTCCAGGTACTTGTCGACCACCTTGCTCAGCTTGTCGGTGACGTGGTTCCGCAGGGCGTCGGTGGCGAACATGTTCCTGAAGGTGATGTTGACCTGCATGCGGAGTACCTCCGGCGGGCGTCGCCCGTTCCGGGTTCGAGGGAAGCAGGACCCTGGATGAACGACCAAAGCAGCGCCGCCAATCTCGACTGCACCGCCGCCCTATCGGCGGCTACTGGCGGCGGCTAGAAGAACCGCTTTCGCTTGCTGCTCGGCAGGATGCCGAGCACCTCCCTGTATTTCGCGACGGTCCGGCGCGCGATGTCCACGTTCTGCGTGCGCAGGATCTCGACGATCTTCTGGTCGCTGTACGGCTTGTCGCCCGGCTCGGCGGCGACGATCTGCTTGATCTGGTTCTTCACCGCCTCGGAGGCGATGTCCTCGCCCCCCACCCGCGAGATGGACGAGTTGAAGAAGAACTTGAGCTCGTAGATGCCCTGCGGGGTGTGCACGTACTTGTTGGTGGTGACGCGCGAGACGGTGCTCTCGTGCATCCCGATGTCCTCGGCCACGTCGCGCAGGATGAGGGGCCGCAGGTGGGCGATGCCCTTGTCGAGGAAGTCGCGCTGGAACTTGATGATCGAGTCCGCCACCTTCACGATGGTCCGCTGGCGCTGGTGGATGGAGCGGATGAGCCACACCGCCGAACGCAGCTTGTCCTGGATGTATTCCTTCGCCTTGCCGTTGCTGGCCCCGTTCTTGAGCGCCTGACGATAATGCGCCGAGATGCGCAGCTTGCTCAAGCCGTCGTCGTTCAGGACCGTCACGTACTGATCACCGATCTTGTGGATGTAGACGTCGGGGGTGATGTACTGCGGCTCGTCGGAAGCGTAGCGCCGCCCGGGCTTGGGGTCCAGGCGCGAGAGCAGCTTGATCGCCGCCACCACCTCGTCGAGCGGAACGTGCAGGTCCTTGGCGATCGCCTGGTACTTCTTCGTCTCCACGTTCTTGAGGTGCGCGGTGATGATGGCCGGCAGCAGGTCGGCGTCGGGATCGTCCTTCCCCTCGCCCTCGGAGAGGAACCAGCGCGCCTGGACGAGCAGGCATTCGCGCAGGTCGCGGGACGCGCAGCCGATCGGCTCGAAGCGCTGGATGACGTGGAGCACCTTCTCCGCGGAAGACGCCGAAACGCGCGCCTCCAGCGCCAGCGACACCAGCGGATCCGCCTCGCCCCGGGCCGCCCGCGCCGCCGCGGCCGCCTTCGCCGCCGCCTTGAGCGCCTTTTCCGCCGTGTGCGCCGCGTCCTCGTCGTTGGTCTCGGCCAGCACCGCCGGGACCTCCACGTCCTCGCGCAGCGCCGGCACGGTGGGCTCCGCGTCGGGATCCATCACCAGGTATCCGTCGCGGTTCAGGTTGCCGATGATCAGGGCGCCGAGCTGCTCCTCGTCGGACGTCAGCCCCGCCATGCGGAGCTGCTCCATCAAGTGCTCGGTGAGCCCCTCCGCCCGGGTGAGCGTGTCCTGGTAGTTGGGCAGGTCCTCGGCGGACATGCCGCCGCCCGACGGCGCGGTGTGCTGGGTCTGGTAGTTGTCGAGGTACTGCTCCCAGTCGATGTCGGCGCGCTGCACCTCGCCGTCGGCCTGCTGCTTGGCGTCGTTCTCCCGCTCCGGCGGCTTGTCGGGGAGCAGCTCGCTCGCCTCGATCGACTCGTTCAGTGTCGAGGTCAGCTCGGCCGGCGCCTCGTCCAGCTCCGCCTCGGCGCCCTCGGCGGGCTCCTCCAACAGCGGGTTCTGCTCCATCTCGGTGCGGATGAGATCGACCAGCTCCAGCCGCGAGAGCTGCAGCAGCTTGATCGCCTGCTGCAGCTGCGGCGTCATCACCAGCTGCTGGCTGAGGCGAAGACTCTGCTTGAGCTCTAGAGCCATTTCTACGCTCTCCCTTTCATTCCAGCTTGAACCGCTCGCCCAGGTAGACGGCGCGGGCGCGCTCCGAGGCCGCGATCTGCGGCGGAGTGCCCGCTTCCAAGAGGCGTCCCTCGACGAGCAGGACGGCCCGGTCGCAGATCCCCAGCGTCTCGCGGACCGCGTGGTCGCTGATGAGCACGCCGAGCCCGCGCGCGCGCAATTTCCCGATCAGCCGCTGCAGCTCGTGCACCGCGATGGGGTCGATGCCGGCGAAGGGCTCGTCGAAGAGGAGGAAGCGTGGCTCGGCGAGGAGCGCCCGCGCGATCTCCGTCCGCCGCCGCTCCCCGCCCGAGAGCTGCTCGCCCAACGAGTCCGCCACGCGGAGCAGATCGAACTCCTGCAGCACGTCGTCGGTCCGGCCGCGCGCCTCGTCGCCGTGCACGCCGTGTCCCTCGAGGACGAGGAGCAGGTTCTGCCGCACCGTCAGCTTGCGGAAGATGCTCGGCTCCTGAGGCAGGTACCCGAGGCCCATCCGGGCGCGCCGGTGGAGGGGCAGGCCGGAAAGGTCCCGGCCGCCCAGGTGCACCTCGCCCTCGTCGGGGTGCAACAAGCCCACCACGCAATGGAAGCTGGTCGTCTTCCCGGCGCCGTTGGGACCGAGGAGCCCCACCACCTCGCCCGGGTTCACGTCGAAGGAGACGCGGTCCACGACCTTGCGGCCCCGGAAGCTCTTCGACAAGCCGCGGGCGTGCAGCGTCATCGCTTCACCCCCGCGCCCGCCTCGTCCTGGTGGGCCTCCGGCCGGAGCCGGCCGTGGGCGCGCTCCACGCGCACCTCGTGCGAGTCGAGCGCCATGGCAATCTTCTCTCCGACCAGGACGTCGCCGCGGTCGAAGAGGCGCGGCTCGCCGGTCAGCAGCACCTCGCGCGTCCGCGCGTCGTAGTCGGCGTTCTGCGCCACGGCGCGGCGCTCGCCCTGCCGCAGCTCGACGCCGCCGCGGAGGTACAGGTGGGTGAGCTGGCCGGAAGAGTCGTAGTGCGCGTCCATGAGAGGACCGCGGACGATCATGTCGCCGCGCCGGACCACCACGTCGTCGGTGAAGCGGGCCAGGCGCTCCGAGCGATCGAGCGAGAGGCGCTGGGCCTCGACGCGCGTCGGCAGCTGCGGCTCCTCTTGCGCCTCGGGCACCGAACGGCGCAGGACCAGGCGCGGCTTCTGCACGTCCACGTCTTCGGTGTCGACCCGCATGACGATGCGGTCGCCCCGCAGGGTCTCCGAGCCGTCGCGCAGCACCGGGTCGTCCTTCCCGTCTCCGGTGAGCACCAAGGTCTGTGCCTTGGAGTCGAAGACGCCGTGGGCGCCCTCGGCGGTGCGGTCGCCGCGCTGCATGTGGACGTTCCCATCGACCGTGAACCGCTCCAGCTTCTGCCCGAGCAGCGCCGGCTCGTCGCGCCCACGCCGCCGCGCCTTGCGCTGCGGCTGCGCCGGCGCCGGCTCGTCGGGGGCGAACTCCACCACGGCGCGGTCCCCGGTCACGACCATGCCCCCGCGGGAGAGGCGGACCGATCCGTCCAGCAGCGTGCGGCGCTCCCGCGGCTCCATGCGCATGGTCTGCGCGGTGAAGTCCACCGGACCCGGCGGCGCGGCGGCGGCCGCGAGGAAGGCTGCGAGGACGATCATGGCATCCTCGGCTGGCGGCTGGCGGCTGGCGGCTGGCGGTCCGTCCGAGGCGAGACGGAACCCGTCGTCGGCTCCGCCGGATTTTGCGCTTGCAGCGTTCCCGCCACGCCGCCCGTGAGAGTCACGTCGGTGCCGTTGGCGCGCGCCGAAAATCCCTGTGACCGGACGGTGTAGCCCGGACCCTGCGCCGCGACAGGACGGTCGCCGCTCAGCCGGTCCGAGGGTCCGTCCCAGAGCAGCCGCTCGGTCGTGCCATGGTCGCCGCGCGCCGCGCGGAAGGTCACGCCCCCCGACGCCGTTCCGCGCCGCGCCCCTAGGTCGCCCTGCACCCTGGGCGCCATGAGCAGCGTCTCGCCGAACATGGCGTACCCGGTGCCTGGTTCGGGTTGGAGAGCGGCGACCGCCGCCTGTCCGTCCAGCCGCCCACCGGCGGTCCGGTGATACGCCAGCTCCCGCGCCGTGCCGCGAGCGACGACCCGTCCGTCGGACAAGCGGGCGAACGCCACTTGATGCAAAGTCAGGTCCGGAGCTTCGGCGGGTGGGGAACGATCCGACATGTCCTGCGGCGGAGCCGTCCCTGCCGCGCAGCCCAGGAGGAGCGCCGCTGCAGCACTGGGAGTGGCGAACTGGCTCCACATTTGCAAGGAACACTAGCACCCGACCCCGCCCGTGTCGAGGTCCCAGGCGCCGGGCCCGATACGGAAAATCCGTCAATAGTTCAACCGATTGTGCCCCGGTCGTGTGCGCCACCGCCGATGCATCCACACCCACTGGTCGGGAAGCGCGCGAACCTCTTCTTCGATGGCCTCGGTCGCCGCCGCGGTGAGCGCGCGCGAGTCCGCTTCCCGGTCCCCCGTCGAGGGAAGAGCGAGGCGCGAGATGCGGATCCGATGCATGCCCGGGGCCACACGTCGAATCCGCGCGAACACGGCGGCGGCGCCCAGCCGCAGCGCCAGATCGGCGGGCGCGCGTGGAGTGAAGGTTTCCCTTCCGAAGAACGGAACGAAATGACCGGCGACATCCGTGTCCTGATCGATCAGCGCCGCAACGACGCCTCCCGCGCGCAAGTGCCGGATGAATGCGCGGGCCGGCGCCGGATCGTTGCGCCACAAGCTGACGATCCCCGTCGAGGCGCGCGACCGCTCGAGCAGGGCGGTGAGCCTCGGGTCCTGCGCCTCGCGCGCCACCGCCGCGACGGGCAATCCCGCGGAAGCGACGCTCCGGGCGAGCAGCTCCCAGTTGTCCAGATGGCAGGAAAAGGCCACCACGCCCCGGCCTTCGGCGTGCGCGGCGACCATGGTCTCGAGCGAACCGGGATCGAATTGCACGCTCCGGGCCAGGTCGCCGCGGTCCAGGGCGGTGAGCTCGAGCGCGGACCGTCCGAGGTTCGCGAACGAGGAGCGCCCGACGCGCGCCCGCCAGCCCGGGTCGCGATGCGGAAAGGCGATGGCGAGGTGCTCGAGCGCGGCCCGGCGGTGCCGCGGAGCGAGATACCAGGCGAGCCAACCCGCGGCGGCGCCGAGCGCGAGGGCGGTCCGGCGCGGAAGCCGCGAGAAGAGCGGCAAGAGCAGGAGCAGCGCGCGGACCCGCAGCTCCCGGCGCACGCGCTTGGCGAGCGGCACCGCGCGCGCAGCCGGCGGAGCTCCGGGCTCGGGCGCCGCATGGCTCATCCCTGCGGAACCGGCGTGTCCTCGGGCGGCGGCCATCCGACCGTGGCGCCGAGGAGGAGCTCGCACAGATCGCGCACCGCGCCCCGCCCCGCGCCGTGCGGAGCCACCCAGCCCACCTCGCGCAACACTTCGGGGGCCGCGTCCGCCGGAGCGCAAGAGAAGGCAACCAGGCGCAACGCCGGAAGATCGTTCACGTCGTCTCCCATGAACGCCGTCGCCGCGGGCGGAATCCCGACCTCTTCGCAGATCTGCTTCAGCGCGGAGCCCTTGGCCCGCGAAGACCCCACCACCGGCTCGATCGACAGCTCGCGGCAGCGCTGCTGCACCAGGTCGGCGCGCCTGCCGGTGAGCACCGCCACCTTGACGCCGGCGTGGAGCTGCAACAGGCGCAACCCGTGGCCGTCGCGCACGTCGAACGCCTTGAAGGCCTCGCCTTCCTTTCCATAGAAGAGGCGCCCGTCGGTCAGCGTGCCGTCGACGTCGAGCACGACCAGCCGGATGCGGCGCAACAGCTCGCGCGGCGGCTTCCTGGATCGCGGCGCCACGCGCAGGGCTTGTATCAGAACCGGAAGGCGGCGCCGCCCGAGCCCACCGCGCGGGCGCCGCGGGTGCCCCGCAGCACGCCAGCGGAGGCGAGCAGCGAAAAGGGGCCGGCCGGAGCGAATGCGAGCCCGCCCTGCACCTGGGTGAAACCGGCGGTGTGCTCGCGCGTGAAGTCGGTCGTCCCCAGCACCGAAACCTCGGCGAAAGCGCCCAGCCGCGCGAGCGGAGCGAATCCCAATTGCAGCGCCAGCTCCCCGTCCGTGGTGCGGACGAGGCCAGGGCTCGCTCCGAGAACGCGCCCCACCGTGCCGCGGACGGTGAGCTGCGTCGCTCCGGCGCGGAAAGCGCGCACCCGCGCCTGTGCCGTCGGCCGGTAGAACCCCTCCGGCCACAGGTCGAGGCCGACGCCGAGGTCGACGGCGTCCCAGAAGCCGTGATCGAGCCGGATGCCGTGGAACGGGCGACCGGCGCGCGCCGTCAGCGCGGTCGCGCCGGCGGGTTGCGGGCCCAGCGCGGCGAGCGCCGGCGACGGGTCCTCGACGCCGGGCGGCTCGTAAGCCGCGGACACCGCGGCGGCGGCGGCCGCGACCAGGGCGACGATCATCCTCCCTCCGTGTAGGAGGTCTCCCACGAGTCGGAGAGCATCGACCGCAGGTCGGCCGGAGAGAGGCCCCGGTGCATGGTCAGGCGCTGCAGGGTGAATCGATCGGTGTTCCCATGCGCTCCGACCACCGCGCCGCGATATCCGGCCCTCTCGACGGCGCGGCGGACCCATTGCCTCTGGTCGTTGAACGGATACGCGAAGAAATCGATGCGTTGTCCGGCATACGCCTGGAGCGCGGCGCGGCTGCGCTCGATCTCGGCGCGCAGCTCGTCCTTCTGCATCCCGCTGAGCTTGCGGTGCGAGACGGTGTGGGAGCCGATCTCCATTCCGGCGTCGGCAAGGGCGCGCACCTCCGGCCAGGTGAGGTACCGGTAGCGGCCCTGGGCCACCCGGCTCGCCTCGTCCGGTGCGCAGAAGCCGGAGACGATGAAGAAGGTCGCCTTCTGCCCGCGCGCGAGGAGGCGCGGCAGCACGTTCTTCACGGCATCGTCGTAGCCGTCGTCGAAGCTGAGCACCACGGGGTGGCGCGGGAGCTTGCCGCCTCCGTCCTGCGCGTCGACGACCTCGCGAAGCGTGATGGTCTCGAAGCCCGCCGAATGGAGGAAATCGAGCTGGGCGTCCAGCTCGACCGGGCTCACGGTGAGCGGCTCTCCACCGTCGCCGACCGAGTGGTACATGAGGATGGGCACGCCCTCGCCGCACGCGGCGCAGAGGAGCGCGCAGAGCAGCAGCGCTGTGCGGGGAGGGGGCACCCGCAAGGACCCTACCATTTTCCACCTGCGCATGCGCTCAGCGGGAGGCGATCGCCGCGCGGATCCGCTGCACGTCCGCGACCGTCTGCTCCCAGAGCGCGAAGGTGAGCGAGTTCGGCCCGTCGGAAAGCGCGCGCTCGGGGTCCTCGTGCACCTCGCAAAAGAGAGCGTCGATGCCGACCGCCGCCGCGGCGCGGGCGAGCGGAGGAGCGAGCATGCGGTCGCCTCCGCTGCGGTCGCCTTGCCCGGCGGGCTGCTGCACGGAATGGGTCGCGTCGAAGCAAACCGCCGCGAACTTCCGCATGGCGAGGAGCCCCCGGTAGTCGACCACCAGGTCGTGGTAGCCGAAGGTCGTGCCCCGCTCGGTGAGCAGCACGTCGCGGCAGCCGGACTCGAGGAGCTTCGCGACCACGTTCTTCATGTCGCCCGGCGCGAGGAATTGACCCTTCTTCACGTTCACCGCGCGGCCCGTCGCTCCGGCGGCGTGGAGCAGATCCGTCTGGCGGCAGAGGAATGCGGGGATCTGCAGGACGTCCGCCACTTCTGCCGCGGGCGCGCACTGCGCCGCTTCGTGCACGTCCGTGAGAACGGGGAGGCCGGTCTCCTGCTTCACCTTCGCGAGCACCCGCAGCCCCTGGTCGAGCCCGGGACCGCGAAAGCTCTTGCCGCTGGTGCGGTTCGCCTTGTCGAAGGAGCACTTGAACACGGCCGGCAGCCCCTGCCGCTGGGCGACCTCCGCCACCTTCCGCGCCGCGGCGAGCGTCTGCGCCTCGCCCTCGATCACGCACGGCCCCGCGATGAGCAGCAGCGGCTGGCCGGGCCCGACCTCGGCGCGGCCGACCTTCATGCCTGCGCCTTGGGGCCGCCGGCGGGGAATTGGATCTCCGGCGTGGGCCGCGGCGGCTCGGGCGGCTTCTCCGCGCGGCCCTGGCGGGCGCGCTGCTCGAGCGCGGCGCGGACGAAGCCTGCGAAGAGCGGATGCGGCTGGAAGGGCTTGGACTGGAACTCGGGGTGGTACTGGCAACCGAGGAAGTACGGGTGCCCCTCGAGCTCGATCACCTCGACCAGTCCGAGCTGCTCGTTGACGCCCGAGGCGATGAACCCGCGCTCTTCGAATCGCGGGCGGTAGGCGTTGTTCACCTCGTACCGGTGGCGGTGCCGCTCGGAGATGGCCGTGCGGCCGTAAAGCTTCTGCGCCAGGCTCCCGGACTTGAGGGTGCACTCGTACGCGCCCAGCCGCATGGTGCCGCCCTTCGCCACCACCGACTTCTGGTCGGCCATCAGGCTGACCACCGGGTGCGCCGTCGTTTCGTCGAACTCGTGCGAATTGGCGCCCGGGAGCAAAAGGACGTTGCGGGCGAACTCGATGGCGGCCATCTGCAGGCCCAGGCAGATGCCGAAGAAGGGGACCCGCTTCTCGCGCGCGTAGCGCACGGCCGCGATCTTGCCCTCGGTGCCGCGCATCCCGAATCCGCCGGGCACCAGGACCGCGTCGGCGTGACCGAGAAGCGTCTCCGCGCCCAGCTTCTCCACGTCGGAGGAGTCGACGTACTCCAGGCTGACGCGGCAATCGTTGGCGATCCCGCCGTGCACCAGCGCCTCGTTGAGCGATTTGTAGCTCTCGGTCTGGTCGACGTACTTCCCGACGATGGCGATGCGCACTTCGCGCGAGGGCTCCTTCACCGCCTTGACGATCTTCTCCCACTTGTCGAGCCGCGGCGCGCGGCTCCAGATGTTCAAGAGCTCGGCGACCCGGTCGTCCAGGCCCTCCTCGTGCAGCGCGAGCGGCAGCTCGTAGATGGTGGAGACGTCCGCGGCGGTGAAGACGCTGCCCGGCTCCACCGAGCAGAAGAGCGCGATCTTGTCCTTGATCTCCTTCGACAGCGCCCGGTCGGTGCGGCAGAGCAGGATGTCGGGCTGGATGCCGATCTCGCGCAGCTTCATCACGCTGTGCTGCGTGGGCTTGGTCTTCACCTCGTGCGCGGTCTGGATGTACGGCACCAGCGTGAGGTGGATGTAGATCGCGTTCTCGCTCCCCACGTCGTACTTCATCTGCCGGATGGCCTCGAGGAAGGGCAGGCTCTCGATGTCGCCGACGGTGCCGCCGACCTCGACGATGACGATGTCGTTGCCGTCGGCGGCGTTCTGGATGAAGCGCTTGATCTCGTCGGTGATGTGGGGAATCACCTGGACGGTCTTCCCCAGGTACTCGCCGTGCCGCTCCTTGTTGATGACGTTCTGGTAGATACGGCCGGTGGTCGCGTTGTTGTGGCGCGACATCTTCGCCGAGCTGAAGCGCTCGTAGTGCCCGAGGTCGAGGTCGGTCTCGCCGCCGTCGTCGGTGACGTACACCTCGCCGTGCTGGAACGGGCTCATCGTGCCCGGGTCGACGTTGATGTAGGGGTCGAGCTTGAGGTGGGTGATCTTGAGCCCGCGGTTCTCCAGCAGCGCGCCGAGCGAGGCGCTGGAGAGGCCCTTCCCCAGCGACGAGACGACGCCGCCGGTCACGAAGATGAACTTGGTGCGCTTGCCGCGCGGTGCGTCCATGCGGCTGCCTCGCAGTGCGCTCATCCGTGCCTCCTTTGATCGTCCGGGTACAACGCCCTGACGCGCTCCAGATCTTCCGGCGTGTCGACCGCGGCCGAGGTCCACGGGCCGACCGCCACCTCGATGGCATGGCCGTGATACAGCGCGCGAAGCTGCTCCAGCCCCTCGGCGCGCTCGAGCGCGGTCTCGGGCAGCTTGGCGAATCGGTACAGGAAAGCGGCGGAGAAGCCGTAGATGCCCAGGTGGGCGAGGGGCGCCACCTCGCCGCTCGCGCGCGGGAAGGGAATGGGGCTGCGCGAGAAGTACAGGGCCCGTCCGCGGTGGTCGAGCACGACCTTCACGACGCTCGGCTGGCCCGCCTCGTGCGCCTCGAGGGGTCGCGCCGCGGTCGCCATCTCCGCGCCCTGGCGGACCAGGTTGGATACCGCGGTGATCGCGCGTGGGTCGATGAGCGGCTCGTCGCCCTGGACGTCGAGGTATGCGTCGGCGACGACGACCTGCGCCGCCTGCGCGATCCGCTCGGTGCCGTTGCGCGCATCTCCGGTCATCACCGCGCGGAAACCCGCCGACGTCACCGCGTGCGCGATGCGCGCGTCGTCGGTCGCGACCGCGATCTCGTCCAGTCCGTCGGCGCGCGCGACCCGCTGGCAGACGCGCACGATCATCGGCGCGCCGCAAAGGTCGGCGAGGGGTTTTCCAGGCAGGCGCTGGGCCGAGTAGCGCGCGGGGATGAGTGCTGCGAGGCGCACGTCGCGTTGTAATCCGCGGCGGCCGAATCCGCAACCCTGGGCAGCGGCCAGGCGACGGCATAGAGAAGGGGCGATGTCCCACATCGACCCAGAGGTCGATCCCGGTGTCCTGGCCGACATTCGCCGCGCCGCGTTCGAGCTCCGCCAGACTGATCCGCAGGAGGCGGTCCGTCTCTTGCGCCGGGCGGCCGCCGCGGGCGGGGGCGCGGAAGTCCTCGCGCGCGGAGCGCTGGGCGAGATCTACCTGGAAGAATTCGGCGATCTGGACGGCGCCGAGCACGAGTTCCGCACCGTCCTGCACGCGGTGCCGGGGCTGCCCGCCGCCGAGCTGGGGCTCGCGCGCGTCCTGCATCAGGCGGGCGACCGGCGTGGCGAGCTGCAGGCGCTCGGGCGGGCCATCGCGGGGCTTTCGCACGACGTGGCTGGCTTCCGCGAGCGGAAGGCGGCCGGGGAACCGCTGCCGGCGGGCGTCGAGGAAGTCGTCCTCACGCTGCTCGAAGTCGCGCTGGACCGGGCGCGGCTCGACCCGGACCAGCGCATCGACGAGGACCTCCTGCGCTGGGCCGCCCACGAGCGGCTGTTCGATGCCCTGCGCGAGGAGGACGAGGATCCGCAGCAGGACTGGGTCCGCTTCCACTCGCTATGGGCGCAATTGCGGCAGGTTCTGGGAAGGCCGGAGGAAGCGGCGCGCGCGCTCGCGGAGGCCGAAGACGCGGGACAGCTGCCGGCGCGGGACGCAGCGGCATTGCGCCGCGACGCGCTGGAGGAGATCGGGGACCTGGAAGCCGCCGCGGCCCAGGCCCGCCGCGTCGTGGACCTGACCGCGCAAGGCGCAAGCCGCGAGCGGCAAGCCGCTCTGGACGTGCTGCGCGCCGCCGCGCTGACCTCCGTCGCGGGTGACGAAGCCGCGGCATCCCAGATGCTGCGGACGGCGCTGGCGCGGGCCGAGGCCGAGCTGCCGGACGCGCCGCCGGCCCGGCGCGCCGCGCTCGAGGACGCCGTCCGCCGCTACCGGGACGCGCTCGCGTCCGATCCGGGCGCGCTCATTTCCCTGCGGGTGAAGAAGTAGCCCAGGCGATCGCGTCGTCGATCCGGTCCTGCCCGAAGAACAATTCCGATCCGACCAGGCAATTGGGCGCGCCGAAGATGCCCGAAGCCCGGGCCCGCTCGGTGTTCGCGCGGAGCGCCGCCTTGACCTCCGGCGAGGAGGCGCGGGCGAGCACCGCTTCCGCGTCGACCCCGCAGCCGCGCAGCGCGTCGGCGACGACCGCCGGATCGGCGATGTCGCGATCCTCCGCGAAGTTGGCGCGGAACAGCGCGCGGATGCAGTCGCCCTGGCGAGCGTCGCCGTGAAGCGCGCAGGCAGCGCGCGCGGCGAGGATGCTCCTGCGCGGGAACGCGCTCGGCTTGCGCCACTCCAGGCCGTGCTTGTTGCAGAGGCGCTCCAGGTCGCGCCACATGTACCTCCCCCGCGCCGGCTGCACGTTGAAGGGGGAATCCTGGATGCCGAGCTGCTCGGTGAAGATGGGGCCCAGGAGGAACGGCCTGAAGCGCACTGGAACGCGGGCGCGCGCGCACTCCTCTTCGATGCGCATCGCCGCCACGTACGAGTACGTGCTGGCGAACTCGAAGAAGAAATCGATGCCGGATCCCGCCGAGGTCATTGCGCACCGTTCCTTCCGCGCCGCGGCTCGGTGGTCGGCAGGCGGCGCAGCTCGGAGGTCATGCCGTGGCGCGGCAGCTGCGCGCCGCAGCGGGGGCAGGCGGCCGCCTTGAGGTTGCGGACCATGAAGCCGCAGCGAGGGCAGAAGCGCGTCGTGTACAGGTAGCCGAGCTCCACCCCGACGAGCGCGAGCAGCAAGATCACCTGGAACCCCGCCGAGGTCCGCGCGAAGACACCGCGCAGCGAGGCGAGCGCCACGAGCCCCGCAAGCGCCGCCAGCAGCGTGGCGCGAAAGGCGAGGCGCTTGATCGTTCCCGGCGCCTTGCCGCGCGCGAGGAACCACAACCAGGCGACCGCCAGGGCCGCCGCGGGCGCCACCCACAGGGACACGCCAAGCCTTGTAGCGCTTCCAGTGAGCAGACGCGCCGGCCGGAATTACGGGGACACCATACGTAACTCGCCGGAGTTGCGTATGGTGTCCCCGTAATTGTCCCCGTAATTCGGTTAGAACAATTTGGCGCGCAAGCGCCGCAGGCGCAAAAGGCGCCGGCGCGACTTCCTTCTCATCTGCCCCGCTCCTCGCAGAACCGCACCAGGATGCGGGCGATCCGCTCCGCGGCGCGGCCGTCCCACAGGTCCGGCACGCGGCCCTTCTTGCCCCGTCCTTCCAGCACCGCCACGGCCGCCGGCACCACCTGCGCGGGGTCGGTCCCCACCAGCGTGTTGGTGCCCACCTCGACGGTCACCGGCCGTTCGGTGTTGTGCCGCACCGTCAGGCAGGGGACGCCGAGCGCGGTGGTCTCCTCCTGGATGCCCCCCGAGTCCGTCATCACCAGACGAGCATTCGCCGTCAGGGCGAGGAAGTCCAGATACCCGATGGGCTCGACGAGCTTGAGCCCGCGGGCGCCCTCGGCCTTCGCCCGCAGCGCAGGATCGGAAGCCAGGCGCGACCGCGTGCGAGGGTGGATGGGGAACACCACCGGGAGGCGCCCCGAGACCTCCGCCAACGCGACCAGCAGCCTCTCCAGCGCGGCCGGCTCGTCCACGTTGCTCGGCCGGTGGAGCGTCGCCAGCGCGTACTCTCCCTTGCGCACGCCGAGCTGCTCGTGGATGCGGCTCTCGCGCGCCCTGGGGAGGGCGGCGTGGAGGCTGTCGATCATGACGTTTCCCACGAAGTGCACCCGGCTCGGATCGATGCCTTCCTCGGCGAGGTTCTCGTCCGCGTCCCGCGAGGGAGTGAAGAGGAGCTCCGAGATCCGGTCGGTCAGGACGCGGTTCACCTCCTCGGGCATCCGCCAGTCCCAAGACCGCAGCCCCGCCTCGATGTGCGCCACGGCCACGCCGAGCTTCGCCGCGACCAGCGCCACCGCCACGGTCGAGTTGACGTCGCCCGCGACCACCACCATGTCGGGGTTCTCGCGCAGGATCACCGGCTCGACCTCGACCATGATCTTCGCGGTCTGCTGCGCGTGCGATCCGCTGCCCGCGCCGAGGTGCGCGTCGGGCGCGGGCATCCCCAGGTCCTGGAAGAAGACGTCGGACATCTTCGGGTCGTAGTGCTGCCCGGTATGCACCAGCACCTGGCTCACGCGCGCGTCCGTGCGGAGCTGCGCGAGGACCGGCGCCACCTTCATGAAGTTCGGGCGGGCGCCGACCACGTGGAGGAATTTCATCACCCCCGTCAGGTGGGCACGCCGGGCCACACCTGCAAAGTTCTGTCCGCTACAGGACGGTGCCACGGCTTGCCGGGCGGGTTACGTTGTGAGCGGGATGATCGAAGACGCGGCCCTGGCGCTCGTCCATTTCGAGGTGGAGCCGAACTACGCCGGCTGGACGCTCCTGGAGTACGTCGCCGAGAAGCTCAAGCGCCCTTTGGCGCCCGCGCGCCTGGACCGGCTGCTGCGCGGTCGGGCGCTGGTGCACCGCGAGCCGCAGCTGCTCCCGGAAACGCGGATCTGGCCCGGTCTGCGCTTCTCCTTGCGCAAGCGATCGCCCGGCGACGAAGGCGAGCCTCCGCCGGTCCCGGTGATCTACGAGGACGATGCGCTTCTCGTGGTCGACAAGCCCGCCGGGCTCGCGCTGCACCCCACCGCCCGCTACCACGTCTCGACGCTGACCCGGGCGCTGGAAACGCGCCACCGCAATGCCGCGGGCGAGAAGCCGGACCCGGCGCACCGCCTCGACCGCGAGACCAGCGGGCTCGTCGCCTGCGGCCGCGGATCCCTGCACACCCGCGCTCTCAAGGCGGCATTCGCGGCCCGGCAAGTGGACAAGGCCTACCTGGCGCTGTGCGAAGGAGAGCCGCGCGCGGACGAGTTCCAGATCGACGTGCCGCTCTCGGTCGGCACGGCGCGGATCAAGGTGAAGGTGAAGCCCGACCCGCAGGGCATGCCGGCGGTGACCGCCTTCCGCGTGGTCGCGCGCTACCGCGACCGGGAAGGTCATTCCCTGGCGCTCTTGCGCTGCGAGCCCCGCACGGGGCGGCAGCACCAGATCCGCGCGCACCTGCTCGCCGCCGGCTGTCCGCTGGTGGGGGACAAGCTGTACGGACCCGACGAGGGGATCTTCTTGAAGCTCGCCGAGAGCGGCGGCGCGCCCGCTCCACGCGGCCAGTTCGACGACCTGATCACGCCCGACGAACGCCGCGCGCTGCGCCATTACCGGCAGGCGCTGCACGCTTCGGAGCTGGCGCTCCCGCACCCGGCCACCGGCGAGCGCATGCGGTTCGAGCTGCCGCTCCCCGACGATCTGCAGCAGCTCATCGCGTCCCTCACGGCCGTCTGAGCTACGCGGCGCGGGCCAGCGCGGCGCGCCACGAGTCGACCACCGCCGCGACGCCGTCGGCCAGCGCGACGCGAGGCTCGTACCCGAGCACCTTGCGCGCCTTGGTCAGGTCGGCGGAAGAAGCGCGCAGGTCGCCGGCGCGCGGCGGCTGGTGCTCCGGCTCGAGGTGCGCTGCCTGCGGGCCGATCGCCTGCCGGATGAGCGCGATCAGATCGAGGAGCGACGCGCTCCTGCCGCTCGCCACGTTCACGATCTCGCCGGGCGCTTCCGCTGCGGTCGCCGCGAGCAGGTTCGCCCGGACCACGTCGGCCACGTGCACGAAGTCGCGCGTCTGCAGGCCGTCGCCGAACACGATGGGACGCTTCCCCGCCAGGAGGCGCGTCACGAAACGCGGGATCGCCGCCGCGTACTCGCTGTTCGGGTCCTGGCGAGGCCCGTAGACGTTGAAGAAGCGCAGGCCGACGCACGGCAGTCCGAGGGCGCGCGTGTACGTCTGCGCGTACAGCTCGCAGGCGACTTTCTGCGCGGCATAGGGAGATACCGGCCGGGGAAGTAGCCCCTCGTGTTTGGGCTGCTCCGGTCCGTCGCCGTAGGCCGCGCACGAGCAGGCCAGGACCACGCGCTCGACCCGCGCGCGGGCAGCGGCCTCGAGCAGGCTCACCGTCCCGCCCACGTTCACGGCGGTGGTCCGCTCGGGCTCCCTGACCGACACGGGCACCGACGGGATCGCCGCCAGGTGGAAGACCCATTTCGCGTCGGCCACGGCACGGGCGACCGCATGCGGGTCCGCGATGCTTCCTTCGAGAAGCCGGAATCCGGGATGGCGCGACAGGTGCGCCGCGGTCTCGCGCTTTCCGCTGGAGAAGTCGTCGAGCCCGACGACCTCGTGGCCCTGCTTCAGCAGCTCTTCCGCAATGTGTCCGCCGATGAAACCCGCCGCCCCGGTGACGCAGACCTTCCCCATTCTCCCCCTCCAACGCGGAGGGCTAAAAGGTCACGGATAAGTCAGACCGCAGCCGGCCCGTCCCTCCGGCGTCGCGAGGTTCCGGCAATCGCAGGAATGGGAGTCCAGCTTCTGCTGGCAGAACTCCTTGTCCTGCGGATTCACCGAGAAGCTCGATTCCGCGTCCTTCGCCCTCTGGTTGCACACCGCCCTGGTGCCGTCGTCGGGGAAACACGTGCAGATCTGGCTGGCCAGATCCCTGCATGGGTCTCCGCAGCCGGCGGCTGCCGTCAGGGTGAGCATGCAGCCGAGGAGTGGCAAGACCTTGACAACGCGGCAGGTCATGGCCGCGGCGATCTACCATGGATTGCGCTTGCGCGACCTCCGATTCCGCTGCTTCCTGGACAGATGCGCTATCTGTGGCTGCACGGGTTCGCCAGCGGTCCGCAATCCAGCAAGGGCGGATTCATCCGCGAGCGCCTGGCCGCGCGCGGCATCCGGCTGGAGATCCCCGACCTGAACGAGCCGGCCTTCCGCGAGCTGACCGTGTCGCGCATGCTGGCGCAGATCGACGCGTTGCTTCGGGACGACCCCGGCGTGCTCTTCGGATCCAGCCTGGGCGGCTACACCGCGGCGCTGTGGTCCGCGCTGCGGCCGGGAAGGACGCGCGCCCTCGTCCTGCTGGCGCCGGCATTCGACCTCGCCGCGCGCTGGAGAGAGCGGACCTCTGCGCAGGACATCCGCCGCTGGCGCGAGCGGGGGGAAGCGCTGTTCGATCACCACGCCTGGGGCCGCAAGGAGCCGCTCTCGATCGGGTTCCTCGACGACGCGGACCGGCACGAACCCTTCCCGCTGCCCGACGCGCCGACGCTGATCCTGCAAGGCAAGCGCGACGAGGTGGTCGCCCCGGATCTCGCCTCCGAGTTCGTCCGGCGGATGCGCGGGCGCGGCCAGGACGCGCGCCTGGTCCTCCTCGACGACGCGCACGAGCTGACCGCCGACCTGCCGCGCCTGTGGCGAGAGATCGAAGCTTTCCTACCCTAGCGCTGCTCGGACGCGCGGCGCCGGCCGACCCCGTAATAGCTGAACCCGAGCTCGGCGAGCCGCTGCGGGTTCCAGATGTTGCGGCCGTCGAAGACGACCGGCTTCGCCATGAGGTGCTTCACGCGCGCGAAGTCGGGCTGGCGGAACTCGTTCCACTCGGTGACGAGGAAGAGCGCCTCGGCTCCCTGGACCGCCGCGTACGGATTGGACGCGTACTGGATGCGATCGCCCAGCTGCCGCCGCGCCGGCTCGAGGGCGACCGGGTCGTGGGCCACCACCACGGCGCCGTCCGCGAGCAGCTCCTCGATGAGCGCGAGCGAAGGCGCGGCGCGGATGTCGTCGGTCTTCGGCTTGAATGCAAGCCCCCAGACGGCGAGCTTGCGCCCCCGCATCCCGCCGTCCACGCCGAAGTGGGCGCGCGCCTTCTGCGCGAGGAGCCGCTTCTGCCGGTCGTTCACCGCGTCGACCGCGGCGAGCAAGGCGAAATCGAGCCCCTGGTTGCGCGCGGTGGCAACCAGCGCCTTCACGTCCTTCGGGAAGCACGATCCGCCATAGCCCACTCCCGGGAAGAGGAAGGGGTGCCCGATGCGCTTGTCGGCGCCGAGCGCCTTGCGGATCGCGTCCACGTCCGCTCCGACGCGCTCGCACAGGTTCGCCACCTCGTTGATGAAGCTGATGCGCATCGCCAGCATGGCGTTCGCGGCGTACTTGGTCAGCTCCGCCGAGGCCGGATCCATGAAGTAGATGGGGCTCTCGGTGCGCACGAAGGGCGCGTACAGCTCGGCGATGACGGTCCGGGCGCGCTCGCTGAAGGCGCCGATGACGATCCGGTCGGGCCGCTGGAAGTCGTCGATCGCTGCGCCTTCCTTGAGGAACTCGGGATTCGAGACGACGTCGATCGGCACCTTGCCGCGGCCGGCGACCTCCGCCTGCATGCGCGCGGCGGTGCCGACGGGGACGGTGCTCTTGTTGACGATGACCGTGTAGCGCTCGGCGGCATTCGCCACCTGATGGGCCACCCTCAACACCGCGCGCAGGTCCGCATTGCCGTCGTCACCCTGCGGCGTGCCCACCGCGATGAACACCACCTCGGTCCCGCGCACCGCGCCGGACAAGTCGGTGGTGAAGGAGATCCGCTCGGCCGCGATGTTGCGCGCGAGCAGCTCCTCGAGCCCCGGCTCGTAGATGGGCGTCTCGCCCCTCCGGAGCGTCTGCACCTTCGCCTCGTCCACGTCGACACACGTGACGAGGTGTCCCGTCTCGGCGAAGCAGGTGCCTGCCACGAGCCCGACGTACCCGGTTCCCACCACCGCGATGCGCATGCGCCTCGACGCTCCCGGAAAGGCGCGCGACCCTACTCGACGGTTCCCTGCTCTGCAAGGAGGCCCAAGGCCCGGGCCATCTGCAACAGCGCACCAGGCCGCTCCGGCTCGGCGGAGAGCTCGTACGCGTCCACGGCGCGCTCCGCTTCCGCAGGCAGATCGAGTCGGGGGAAGCGGGCGGGATCCACTTCCGCCCCGCCGAACCTTCGCGAAGCCGCCGCGCACCGCTCGAGCAGGAGCAGCGCGGCGCCGAGCTGCGGCAACAGCCGCGCCTGGCGCGCGCGGGCGACCGCCATCGCCGGATCGCACCGCCGCAACAGATGCGCGAGGTCCACCACCTCGATGAGCCTCGCTCTCGTCACCTCGTCGGCGAGCACCGCGGCCTGCACGAGGAGAGCATCGTCGGGATGGAGCCGAGTCCCTTGCGCGCGCAGGCAGAGCGCGCCGACCGGCAGCGCGCTCCTCACCTCGGGTTCGGGGCCCGCGCCGCCGCGCGGTGCCTCCGGCGCGGCCACGGGTCCGGCAAAGCCGCGGCGCAGGTGGATCACGGCGCGCGGCTCTCGCGGATCGCGCAGCCGCAGCACGAGCCAACCCTTCTGCGGCCGCTCCTCGATGCGGTACCCGCGCCGGGAGAGGCGCTCGAGCGCGGCGAACGTGCGCGACGGCGCGATGAGCATTTCCAGGGCGCGGACCGGCCGCAGCTCGGGCGCGGCATACAGGTCCTCCGCGTACGCGGCGGCGTGGATCACCAGCGCACCGGCGCCTTCCAGCGCTCCTCCCAGGCGGAGCAGCGCGGCGGACTGCCATCGCCGGTCCGCTTGCGCGGCCGCCCGCAGCCGGCGCAGATCCTCCCGCGCCTCGTCCGGCAACTCGGGCGCTGCGGCGTGCAGGAGCGGGGCGACTCCGTGCGCCTCGGCGAGGGCGAGGATCTCCGGCCAGCTCTTCTCCAGGCCCGGCGGCAGCGGCACGCCCCGAAGGAGACCGAGCAGCGCCGCCTCGGGCGCCTTCGGCCGCCGTTCCGCCAGCTTCAGGGGGAATCCCACCCTCGGAGCCTACGCGACCCCCGACCAGCCGATCCACTTCGCGACCCTAGCCGATCGGGTCCAAAACGATCGCACCACGGAGCACACGGAGCACACGGAGTTTCTGGGGGTACCACACCGTGAGCTCCGTGTGCTCCGTGATGGAATTGCTTTGGAATTACCTGGCCCAGATCACTCCACGGTGACGGATTTGGCGAGGTTGCGGGGCTGATCCACGTCGGTCCCGCGGTGGTCGGCCACGTGGTAGCTGAACAGCTGGGTGGGGATGACGGAGATGATGGGCTGCAGGAGCGCATTGGTCTGCGGGATCACGATGGCGCACTCGGCCAGGTCGGGAACCATCGCGTCGCCCTCGCTGCAGATGGCGATCACCCGGCCGCCCCGCGCCTTCACCTCCTGGATGTTCCCCAGGATCTTCTCGTAGTTCACGCCCGGCTCCGCGTCCGACTCGCGCGGCGCGAGCACCATCACTGGCATGTTCTCGTCGATCAGCGCGATGGGCCCGTGCTTCATCTCGCCCGCGGCGTACCCCTCGGCGTGGATGTAGGAGATCTCCTTCAGCTTGAGCGCGCCCTCCAGCGCCACCGGGTACTGCGGTCCCCGGCCGAGGAAGAGCAGGTCGCGCGCCGCCGAGAACTTGTACGCCGCCTGCTGGATCTCGGGTTCGTGCTTGAGGGTGCGCTCCACCAGCATCGGCAGCTCGCGCAACGCTTCCAGGTGCTTGCGCGCGGTCGGCGCATCGAGCGTGCCGCGCAGGCGGCCCAGGCGCACGGCCAGGAGGAAGAAGGCGGCCAGCTGCGTGGTGAACGCCTTGGTGGAAGCGACGCCGATCTCCGGCCCGGCATGCGTGTAGAGCACGTCGTCCGCCTCGCGGGCGATGGCCGACCCGACCACGTTGCAGATCGCGAGCCCTCGCGCGCCGCGCGACTTCGCCTCGCGGAAGCTGCCCAGCGTATCGGCCGTCTCGCCGCTCTGCGACACGGCCACGCACAGGGTCCGCGAATCGACGAGGGGCTCGCGGTAGCGGAACTCGCTGGCCAGGTCGACCTCCACGGGCATCCGCGCCAGCGTCTCGATCATCAGCTTGCCGGTCAGCGAGGCGTGCCAGCTCGTCCCGCACGCCACCACGTGCACCTTGTTGAGGCCCGCGACCGTCTTCGCGTCGAGCTTGCACCCGTCGAGGTAGACGTCGCCTTCCTCGACCGACGCCCGGCCGCGGATGGTGTCCGTCAGCGCGCGCGCCTGCTCGTGGATCTCCTTGTGCATGAAATGCTTGTGGCCGTTCTTCTCGGCCATCGTCGGCGTCCAGTCGATGCGGCGGACGGCGCGGTCGAGCTTGTTGCCCGCCCGGTCGGTCAGCTGGACGCCCTTCTTGGTGATCACCGCGAAGTCTCCCTCCTCGAGGAAGATCACGTCGCGGGTGTGCGCCAGGATGGCGGGCACGTCGCTCGCCACGAAGTTGCACTTCTCGCCCAGCCCCAGGACCAGCGGCGAGGCGTTCTTCGCCACCACCAGCATCTCCGGCGAGCGCTCGCTCATCACCGCCAGGGCATAGGTCCCCTTCACCTTGGCGAGCGCGCCGCGGACGGCGTCCGGCAGCGGCTTCCCCGACTTCTCCTCGTCGGAGATGAGGTGGGCGAAGATCTCCGTGTCCGTCTCGGAGGCGAACTTGTGCCCGGCGTGCGCCAGCGTCTCCTTCAGCTCGAGGTGGTTCTCGATGATCCCGTTGTGCACCACCGCCACGCCGCCGTACTTGTGCGGGTGCGCGTTCTCGTCGGAGGGCTTGCCGTGCGTCGCCCAGCGGGTATGGCCGATGCCGGTCATCCCACGCGGCGTCTGCTCTCCCAGCCGCTTCTCGAGATTGGCGAGCTTCCCCTTCGCTCGGACCACCGAGAGTCCTTCCTTGCCCAGGACCGCCACGCCCGCCGAGTCATAGCCCCGGTACTCGAGCTTGCGCAGCCCGTCGACCAGCAGGGTCGCGCACTCCTCGTCGCCCACATATCCCACGATGCCGCACATGCTTCATCGCCTCCGCTTCACCCGAACGCCGCTCCCAACCCGCCCAGAGATCCGACCCGTCATTTCTTGCTTTTCTTCTCCACCCATCCCTCGATGTTGCGCTGCTTGCCCGCGCTCACCGCCAAGGACCCCGCTGGAACGTCTTCGCGCACCGTGGTGCCGGTGCCCACGTAGGCGCCCTTGCCCACGGTCACCGGCGCGATGAGCTGCGTGTCCGAGCCGATGAAGGCGCCGTCCTCGATGGTCGTCAGGTGCTTCTTCTTGCCGTCGTAGTTGCAGGTGATGGTGCCGGCGCCGACGTTGACCCCTTCGCCGATGACCGCGTCCCCCAGGTACGAGAGGTGGTTCGCTTTGCTGCCCTTGCCCAGCACGGACTTCTTGATCTCCACGAAGTTGCCGACGTGCGACCCTTCCCCAAGTTGCGCACCGGGCCGCAACCGTGCAAACGGGCCCACGATGGCGCCTTTCCCCACCTGCGAGGCGGTCAGGTGGCTGTACGGCAGGATGCGGGCGCCGTCCGCGACCTCCATGTCCGTAAGGACGCAGCCCTGCCCCACCTCGACGCCGCGCCCTAGCCGGGTCTTGCCGCGAAGGCTGACGAGCGGCTCCAGCACCGTGTCGGCGCCGATCTCCACGCCCTCGTCGACATAGGTGACGGCCGGATCGACAATCGTCACGCCGTCCCGCATCAACGCGGAGAGACGCCGCTCGCGCAGGCGCGCAGCGCTCCAGGCGAGCTGAGCGCGATCGTTCACCCCGCTGACCTCCTCCTCGCTCGCCTCGATGGTGGCAGGCCACGGCGCCCGACCCTCGCGCGCCGCCGCCGCGGCCGCCGAGACGATGTCGGTCAGGTAGTACTCCCCTTGCGCATTGTTGCGGCTTGCTTGACCCAGCGCCTTGAAGAGGAACGGCGCGTCGACGAGGTAGATCCCCGCGTTCACCTCGCCGATCTTCTTCTCGGCAGCCGAGGCGTCCTTCTCCTCCACGACGCGCTCGGGCAAGCCCTTCTCGTTGCGCACGACGCGGCCGTAGCCTTTGGCATCGGCGGGCCGGGTGGTGATGAACGCGAGCGGCCCGCGCGCTTCCTGCTTGGCCCGGACCAGCCGCTGCAGCGTCTCCGCCGTGACGAGCGGCGTGTCGCCGCAGAGCAAGAGGACCATGCCGCGATCGGAGAACCCGGCCCGCTTCAGCGCCGCTTGCGCGGAGAGCACCGCGTGCCCGGTCCCCAGCTGGTCCTTCTGCAGGGCGAATTCGAGCGGCGCGCCGGGGAACAGCTGGGACAGCTCCTTCTCCACCAGGTCGGCCTGGTGCCCGACCACGGCGATCACCGGCGCGCAATCGAGGGAGAATGCGGCGCGGATGGGAAAGTAGGCGAGCGGGCGGCCGCACGCCTGGTGCAGGACCTTCACCCGATCGCTCTTCATGCGGGTGCCCTTGCCGGCGGCGAGGACCACGGCTGCGATGGCGTCCAATCGATGCTCCTTCCCGTCCACTTTACAACCGCCTGCCCGCGCGGCCGCCAGGCAAGAGTTGGTTAGGTCTCGCGTCCGGCAGCGTCAACCGCCGGACGCGCGGGTATCGACCGCACGCGCTTGAAAAGGGGCGTGCGAAACACATGCCATGCTAGCGTCATCGCATGGCGCAGGGGCCGCCGCCATTCGTCGACCTGCACCTCCACGCAGAGGGCGTCAGCGACGCAGACCTCACCACATTGGCCTGGTTCGGGCTGCGCGCGGCGGTGACGTGCGCGAACGACGCGGGGGCCTCGAGCGCGGACGAAGTCCGGCGGCACTGGGACAGCCTCGTCGCGGTGCAGACGGATCGGCTGCGCGCCGCGGGGATCCGGCCCTGGGTCGCGCTCGCGGTGCACCCGGCGCGCATCCCCTGGCATGGCGTGGACGACCTCCTCCATCGACTCCCGCGCTACTTCGACGACCCGCGCGTAGTCGCGCTCGGCGAGCTCGGGCTCCACGAGGGTGGCGAGCGCGAGGAGGAGCTGCTCGCGCGCCAGCTGGAGCTCTCGCTGGCGCTGCGCAAGCCCGTCATCGTTCACACGCCGGAGCAGGGGAAGCTGCCGGTGACACGCAGGTTGCTGGCGCTGCTGCGCGAGTCGCGCCTTCCACCCAAGCGGGTCCTCGTCGACCACGTCACCGAGGAGACCTTCCTCCTGGTGCGCGCCTGCGGGCACTTCGCGGGCCTGACGCTGCAGCCCGGAGCGCTCGAGCCCGGCGACGCGGCGCAGCTCCTCTCCCGCAACGGCGCCGACGGAATCGTGCTGACGAGCGACATCGGCGAGGGCGCGAGCGACCTGCTCGCGCTGCCGCGCGCCGCGGAGGCGCTGCGCAAGGCCGGCCTCTCCGAAGCGCTCGCGCGCCGCGCGCTGTACGAGGGACCGCTCTCGTTCCTCGGCTTTTCGCAGAAGTAGCCGCTCGAGGGAGCGCGCCACGCCGGCGCCGCGCGATGCCGCGCACGAACGACTGATTTTCGAGGGGGACGGCTGGGCTCGCATGATCGTGCCGCGGGCGGAGCGGCGCACACCCGCACGTAGATCGCTCCGAGGAGCGGAAATCGCCCTGCCTGGTCATCTGTTGGCAAGGCGCCCGCCTGTGCGCCCGCGCTTCGGCCTGCCAGGTGGTCAATTTCCTACATTGAGGCAAGCCTGCGACCCCTCGTAGGGTTTCCCCACGACCGGCGCGCCGCTCCCGATGCGCGGGAGGGCCTGCCCGGCTGGGATGGGTCGGCGCTGCCGGTGGGCTGCGCCAGGCGCTCGAACGGCCGAAGGCCCCGCAGGAAGACCCGAGCCGTGCGGAAGCGACGCCGTTGGAGGCGCTTTGCTCGCTGCAGCATCGATCGCCGTTTCGCTCGTCGCAGCGGCGCACCCGCACCTGTTCTTCCAGTCCGGCGACGTCGCGGCCCTTCGCGCGGCAGCCGCGGACACGCACCACGAGATCGCCGCGCACCTCACGTCGATCTTGTCGCAGCACGTGAACGATCCCGCGCCCAGGACGACCGACTACGACGATCCGCGCTTCTTCGGGCAGGACGTCTGTGCGTGGGGGTTCGGGTACCAGCTGACCGGCGACTCGCGCTACGCGGCGCAGGCGCAGCTTCGCCTGAAGACCTACCTCGGCTGGACCGACTGGGGGTTCGGCGAGATCGCCGACCTCGGCGCCCCGGACCTGAATACCGGCCACTTCCTCCTCGGCGTGTCCTGCGCCTACGACCTGCTCTACGAGGTGCTGCCCGACGCCGACCGCGCGGCCATCGCGGCGCGGCTGGGCACCGAGGCCGATCGCAT
>JBJMQJ010000169.1:0-7693 GCA_045802765.1 Myxococcales bacterium | reverse complement strand
GCTGCGCGGCCCGTCGGTCAGCGCTCAGCGCCGCGACCCGGTACCCCGAGCGGCGGGCGAGATCGCGCAGCTCGGCGTACAGCCGAGGCAGGTCGCCGCGCAGGCGCACGCCGTAGGGCGGGTTGGTCGCGATCAGGCCCGGCGCCCCGGCAGGCGGGCGCGCCTCCCGCAGCGGAGCCAGATCGAAGCGCAGATCCGCGGCGACGCCCGCGCGCTGCGCATTCCCCTGCGCGGCCGCGATCGCCGCGGCATCGGCGTCGGAGCTCGCGATCGCCGCCGGCGATCGCTCGAGCTGATGCTCCCGCGCCTCCGCGCGCAACGATTCGAAACCCCGCGCGTCGTGTCCCGGCCAGCGCTGGAAGGCGAACTCGCGGACGAGCCCCGGTGCGCGGCGGCGCGCGATGAGCGCCGCTTCGATGGGAATCGTCCCGGAGCCGCACAGCGGGTCGAGCAGCGGCTCCGCGCCGGTATATCCCGCCGCCAGGAGCACCGCGGCGGCGAGCGTTTCGCGGAGGGGCGCCTGGGATTGCGCGAGGCGGTACCCACGCCGGTGCAGGAGGGCGCCGCTCGAGTCGCCGCTCACGGTGCAGACGTCGTGGTCGAACCGCGCCAGCAGGAGCTGCGCCGGGTGCGCGCTTTCCTCGTCGTGATCCGCCAGCGGGACCTCACCGCCGAGGCGTCCCTGGAGGGCTTCATGCAGCCGCTGCGCCACCGCCCCAGAATGGTAGAGCCGCGACTTCCGGCAGGTGACGCGCAGCGCGACGGGCTCGCCGGGTCGCGCGACCGTCTCGAACGGCAGCGCCGACGCCTTGCGCACCAGCTCGGTGAAGCTCGTCGCCTTGACCTCGCCCAGGCGCACGAGCACGCGGCTCGCCGTCCGGAGCCACAGGTTCAGCCGTTCGACATCGCGCATTTCGCCCTTCAGCTCCGCGCCGCCGGGAACGGAGCGCGCCGGCATCCCGAGGCCACGCAGCTCGGACTGCAGCACGGGCTCGAGGCCCGGGGCGCACACCGCGAAGAGGTCCATTTCGCGTGCTCTCTTGCCATGCACGGGCGATACTGACGAGCCCTCATGTGTCCCCGGCAGGCCAGAGGCGAGGCGGTCCGGCGCGAGCTGCTCCCCGGGCAGTCTCCCGAGCTGTTGCGCGAGCTGCACCTGCTCGGACGCGACGGAGCGTTGCACGCGGACTCGCTGCGCAAGCTCAAGCAGGTGAACCACCTGGTGCGGCTCCTCGAGCCCGCCCTGCTGGACGTGCGCGAGCGCCATCCCGGCGGCGTGCTGGTCGATGCCGGAGCGGGGAACGCCTACCTGGCGTTCGTCTTGTACGAGCTCTTCCTGCGGGAGCCCGGCGCGCGCGAGACGCTCCTCTGCGTCGAGCCGCGAGAGGACCTGCGGCAGCGGTCCGAGGAGCGTGCCCGCAAGCTGGGATTCGACCGGATGCGCTTCGTGCAGGCGGAGCTCGCGCGCGCCGAGCTGCCGGAGCGCGTGCACCTCGTCATGGCGCTGCACGCGTGCGACACCGCGACCGACGACGCCATCGCCGTGGCGCTGCGGCGCGGCGCGGACCACATCGCCGTGGTGCCGTGCTGCCAGGCCGAGGTGGCCGCACAGCTCAAGGAGCAGCCCGACGCCGCCGCGGAACCGTGGCCGCTGCTGTGGGCCCATCCCATCCACCGCCGCGAGGCCGGCGCGCACCTGACGAACGTGGTGCGCGCTTTGGTGCTCGAGTCGTTCGGATACCAGGTGACCGTCACCGAGCTGACGGGCTGGGAGCACTCGCTCAAGAACGAGCTGATCCTCGCGCGCCGCGTCCACCGCGAGCACCGCGGGGCGCGGGCGCGGTTGCAAGCCTTGCTCGCCGCGACGCGCGTGCGTCCCAAGCTCGTGCGCGAGATGTGCCCGGAGGTATTGGCGTGACGAAGTTCGATCCCAACGCGGCGGCGACGGGCGGCGGCATCTTCGGCCTGCCTCATTCGCCGGCCGACGCTCGCGTGGTGCTGGTGCCCGTGCCGTTCGAGGCGACCACCAGCTACGGCGGCGGCACCTCGAACGGCCCGCGCGCCATCCTCGAGGCGAGCCGGCAAGTGGACCTTTTCGATCTGGAGACCGGCAAGCCATACGAGCAGGGCATCGCGATGCTGGAAGAGTCGCCCGACGTGCGCGCCTGGGACCTGGGCGCGCGCACCGCGGCCGCGCACGTCATCGCGGCCGGCGGCACACAGGGCGATCCAGCCCTCCTCGGCGCGGCAGCGACGGTCGATGCGCACATGGAGAAGATGAACGCCTGGGTGCGCGCAACGGTCGACCTCTTCCTCGAGCGGGGGAAGATCGTGGGCACCGTCGGCGGCGACCATTCCGTCTCCTTCGGCGCGATCGAGGCGCATGCGCGGCGCTGGCCAGGGCTCGGCGTCCTGCACGTGGACGCGCACGCAGACCTGCGGCATGCCTACGAAGGCTTCACCTGGTCGCACGCCTCGATCATGGACAACGTGGTTGCGCGAATCCCGCAGCTCGCGCGCCTCGTGCAGGTCGGCATCCGCGATCTGTGCGAGGAGGAGCACGACGGGATTGCCGCCTCGGCGGGCCGCATCCGCACCTTCTTCGACTCGGAGCTGGCGGAGGCCCGCTTCGCGGGCGAGACCTGGGGCCAGCAGACCCTGCGCATCGTCGAGGCGCTGCCCCAGGACGTGTACGTGAGCTTCGACATCGACGGACTGGATCCGACGCTCTGCCCGCACACCGGCACCAAGGTGCCCGGCGGCCTCTCCTTCCACATGGCGACGGGGCTGCTCGCGGCGGTGGTGCGCAGCGGACGGCGGATCGTGGGGTTCGATCTGACGGAAGTGGTTCCGGCCGGGGACGGCACGGAATGGGACGAGAACGTCGCCGCCCGAGTGCTGTACAAGCTGATCGGCTGGACGCTGAAAGCTCAGCGATGATTCATCCGCGGGCGCCTGACAACATCGGCGGCAAGGGAGGTCGGCCGCCGTCTTTGCGGTGATTGTGCTCTCCCAGCACTCGGGGTATCTGCAACCTGCAGCGCGCCAGCGCCGGAGTCCCACGGGATGTCTCAAGTTCCTTCCCCTCTGCTCAAGAGACCGCTCAGGTACGCGGTGCCGGTCGAGGAGCAAGATTGGAGCGAGATCGCTGTGCGCGTCGGGACGCACCGCAAGCCCGCCTTCGGCGAGCTGCAGCTCCGCGTGCTCACCCCGGATGGCGCGCCGCTGCGCGTCGCCTCCATCGACCTGGATGGATTCGCGGACAACACCTATGCCGTCTTCCGATTCGATCCGATCGCGAACAGCCGCGGCCGCACGTTCCTGCTCGAGTTCGAGCTGCTCGATCCCAGCGCGCGGACCGACCTGAGTCTCTTCGAAGAATCTCGTCCTCGCCCCGGTCGCCGGTCGTTGCGCCCGAACGTGCGCACCGGGCTGCACGTGCGAACGCCGCGCCAGGCATCCTCGGGGGCCCAATCCGAGCTGGCGACGGGGATCCCCACCGACGAAGAGTACGCCGCCTGGATCGCGGAAACCGAGCCTGGATCGTCCGAGCTGGACGCGCAGCGCGTCGCCGCGACGAGCCATCCGTACCAGCCCCTGATCAGCGTCATCCTCCCCGTGCACAAGGTTCCGGCCGACGTGCTCCGGGAGACCATCGCCTCGGTCCAGGCGCAAACCTACCGCCACTGGGAGATCTGCGCGTCGCAGGATGCGCCCGAAGCCACCGAAGCGCGCGAGCTGCTCGGGTCCGCCGCGGCCGCGGATGACCGCATCAAGGTCGCGCTCCAGGACGCCCCGCTAGGCATCGCGGAGAACTCCAATCGATGCCTCGCGCTCGCGGCCGGCGAATTCGTGGCGCTCCTCGACCACGACGACGTTCTCGCTCCGTTCGCGCTCCACGAAATGGTCGTGCGGCTGAACCAGGATCGGGATCTCGATTTCTTGTACTCCGACAAGGACCTGCTCGCGCAGGACGGGAGCCGCCGGTACAACCCGCTATTCAAGCCGCGCTACGATCCCGCCGTCCTCTTCTCCGCCAACTACCTGACGCACCTGAACGTCATCCGGACGGACCTCGTCCGCCATCTGGGCGGCTGGCGCCGGGAGACGGACGGCGCGCAGGATTGGGACCTGTTCCTGCGCATCTGCGATCGGACGTCCCGCATCGCCCACGTCGCGAAGGTCCTGTACCACTGGCGCGTCGTTCCCACCTCCGTCGCTTCCGGAGTCGAGGCCAAGCCCTATGCGCTCGAAGCACAGCTGCGGACCCTGAACGATCACCTGCTGCGCAAGCGCGCGGACGCCGCCGTCGTGCCTGTCGGAACGTTCCAGTATCGCGTGCGCTGGTCGCTCGGTCCCGCCAGCCGCGTCGCATCCGTCGTGGACGCCCGCGGCGCTCCCGGGCGGTTGCCGGCCGCCATCGGCGATCTCCTCGAAGAGTCCCGACGCGGCGAGCTGCAGATCCGCATTTGCGCGCTGCTCCCCCCCGCGATGCGCGTCCGACCCGTTCCAGAAGAGGTCGCGGTGCTCGCGGCCGACGGCGATCGCTATCCCGCGAGGGAGATCGACGCCTGGGCGCGCGCGCAGCAGCCGGACGCCCTCCTCTTCCTCGACGCGGACGTCGCTTCGGCGCAACCTGGCTGGTTGCGCGAGCTGGTGCAATGGGTGATCGCGGATGCCGGACAGGGGTTCGCCAGCCCCCTTCTCGCCGACGAGCGCGAGCACGTCCGCGACGCCGGATGGGTCCCCGCGAAGGAGAGCGGGCATGCCCTGCCCCTCTTCCGCGGGTTGCCGAAGAACAGCTTCGGAGTGTTCGGATCGCCTTCTTGGTACCGCAGCATCACGGCGGGCAGCCCGGCTGCCCTCGCGGTCTCCGCCCGCTGGCTGCGCGATTCTGGAGGCCTGCCCGAGGTCGACGACAAGCAGACGTGTTTCCTCCATCTCGCCAAGCGGATCGGCGCGGCTGGCGGGAGAGGGATCCACGTACCGTTCTCGCAGCTGACCGTGCCCGAGACGAACGACGCCGGCCCCGGCCCGCCCTGGGCCGCCGATCCGGAGGATCCCACGTTCCATCCCGAGCTCCGGCCGGACTCGGCCGTCCCGACGCTGCGGCTGCGCGGACCGGTCCGACGCGGTCCTTCTGCCCTCGATCGCCAGGCTGAAGAAGCCCGCGTTCTGGCGCGCCATTACGATTTCTCCCGCCGCGACCTGGGCGCCTTCGTGCAGGATCCGTCGCCGCTTCGCCGGGGATATGCCGTCAATTGGTACCTGCCTGAATTCCTCACCCCCCACGTCGGCGGCGTGGCGACGATCTTCCGCGCCGCGGACCACCTGGCCCGCACGCGCGAGGCGCGCAGCCGGTTCATCATCCATGGCCTGCGAGATCGTCAGGCAACCTCTCGCCAGATCGGACAGGCGTTTGCGTCGCTATCGGAAAGCGAGGTGATCGCCGGCAGCCGGGACGACGACGGCTCAGGTTACCCCGCGGAGTGCTCGGTGGCGACGCTGTGGACGACGGCATACGAGCTCCTCAAGGCGAGGAACACCAGGCGCAAATACTACTTCATCCAGGACTACGAACCGCTCTTCTACGCCGCCGGCAGCTCGTCCGCGTTGGCCGAGGCGACCTACCGATTCGGGTTTTACGGCATCTGCAATACCGTCACGCTGCGCGATCTGTACACGTCGCGCTACGGCGGCACCGCGATGCATTTCGCTCCGGCGATCGATCCGGCGATCTTCCACGCCCGCGAACGAAAGCCGCGGCGGCCGCCCCGCGTATTCCTCTACGCCCGGCCAGGAAATCCGCGCAACGCATTCGAGCTGGTGGCGGAGGCGGCGCGCAAGCTGAAGCTGCGCCGCGGAGACGGCGTCGATCTCGTCGCGGCGGGGGCCGAGTGGAAACCGTCCGACTACGATCTGCACGGCATCGTGCGCAACCTGGGCCTCCTGCCCTATGCACAGACCGGCGAGCTCTACCGCGGCTGCCACGCCGGCGTAGCGTTCATGCTCACGCCGCATCCTTCCTATCTTCCGCTCGAGCTGATGGCGTGCGGCGCCGTGGCCATCGCCAACGTGAATCCCGGGACGGGCTGGCTGCTCAAGGACGGCGACAACTGCCGCATCACACACGCGACGGCCAGCTGCCTGGCGGAGACCGTCGAGGAGGTGCTGGACCGGTACGACGAGCTCGGCGCTCTCCGCGAGCACGCCCTGATGACCGTTCGGAACGGTCATTCCGATTGGGCGATTCCACTGGAACGGATCGCGCGGTTCCTGGATGATCCGCTGGGGAGCAGGGAGATGGCGGAGTGAAGCGCGCGAGACCCGACACGGACGAATCGGCGCCTGCGCGGCAGTTCGAGTACGGCGAGCAGTACTACCGGCACATGGTCCCCGGCATTCCCTACACGGAGAGTGCCCGCGAGGGGCACTGGCCGAAGTTCTTCCGCTCCATCGCCGAGCTGATCGTCCGCGAGGTGGCGCCGGTCACGGCCTTCGACGCCGGGTGCGCGAAGGGTTTCCTCGTCGGCGCGCTGAGCGATGTCGGCGTGCGGGCGTACGGGGTGGACATCTCTCGACACGCCATCGACGCGGTCCGACCGGATCTCGCCCCCCGCTGCAAGGTGGGGTCGCTCACCGATCCGGACAGCTACGCTTTCGAGCCGCACTACGACCTGATCACCTGCTTCGAAGTGCTGGAGCACATGCCGGAGACGGAGGCGCTGGCGGCGATCGCGCAGATGTGCGCGCACGCCGAGATGGTGCTCTTCTCCTCGACCGACTCGGATTTCCAGGAGCCTTCGCACCTCAACGTGTGGCCGCGTCTCTACTGGATCCGGGCGTTCCAGCGGCACGACTTCCTGCCCGTGTTCTCCTGCGGGATCCGGCAGCTGGTCCCTCACGCGCTCCTGTTCTGCAAGCGCTCGCGGTTCCCTGAAGAGCGCGAGCTCGGGTTCCTCGACGCCGCGTTCCGTCCCCGTTCGTCGGGTGGCGGTCTCCTTCCCGACGATCCGCTCGAGGAGCAGAAGAAGCTGCTCGCCGACGCGAGGCGATCCCTCGAGGCGAAGGAACACGAGCTGCGGCTCCTGCAGCAGCGCCTGATCGCCGCGGAGGGCTTGCTGGCGGAGCTCGGCGCCCGGTCCGAGCAGCACGAGCGACGACATCGCGATCTGCTCCTCCAAGCATGCCGCGTCGCGTCCGAGCTCGCCAGGCGCGGGGGCCCGTCCGGGAGGCGAACCGATGGACCCGATACCCTCTCCGGCCTGCCGCCCGCATTGGCTCGCCTGCGCGATGACGCGATGGTGTTCGGGTTGGCGGGATCGCGCTCGCTGGTAGGCTGGAGCGGCAACTTGCAGGATGAGCCGCCGCGCCGGTATCGACTGGGCGTCGAGTTGCGGGGGCTGACGGGGATGCTCTTCGCCGTCGATGTCGAAGTGGCGGGTTCGCCTGGACAGCTCGCTCTGCAGCTCCTCGAGCCTTCGGGCGCCGTCGCTGCGCGCTCGAGCGTCGCCCTGTCTTCGGTCGGGCGCGACGAGCCCTGCCGCTTCGAGTTCCCCTCGGTCGACGTCGCGGCGAATGCCGGATGGACCGTCTCGCTTCAAGCCGTCGGAGCAGCATCCCCCGTGCGCGTGCTCGAGCTGCGCGGGCGATCACCCTTCCGGCATCGGCAAGGCCCCCTCTGCGGCTTCGT
>JBJMQJ010000168.1:0-4110 GCA_045802765.1 Myxococcales bacterium | reverse complement strand
GGATCGCCCGGCTGCTGCGGCAGCTTGGGAAGCGTCGACACCGACGCGGGCACCACCGCCGCCACCGCGTCCTCCGCCTTGAAATGGTTGGGCAGGTTCCGCTCGCGAGGCGAATCGTCCTCGGCGACCGCCGCGGGACCGGGTTGCTGCCGGACGTAGAGGTCCGGCGTGATCCCCTTCTCCTGGATGCTGCGCCCGCTCGGCGTGTAGTAGCGCGCGATGGTCAGCTTGAGGCCCGAGCCGTCCTCCAATTCGATGACCGTCTGCACGCTTCCCTTGCCGAAGGTGGGCGTGCCCATCACCACCGCGCGCCCGTGGTCCTGCAGCGCCCCCGCGACGATCTCGCTGGCGCTGGCGGTGCCGCCGTCGACCAGCACGATGAGCGGGTATCCGGGCTCGGTGTCCTTCGCGTGCGCGCGCTCCACCTCCACGTGCTTGCTGTCGCGCCCCTTGGTGGTCACGATCACGCCCTCGACGAGGAAACGGTCGGCCACCTTGACCGCCTGATCGAGGAGGCCCCCGGGGTTGTGGCGCAGGTCGAGCACCACGCCCGCGAGCGGTCCGCCGGCCTGCGCCCGCAGCGCGTCGAGCGCCCTGCGCAGATATGAGTCGGTGCGATCCTGGAAGTTCTTGATCTTCACGTAGCCGTAGCGCCGGTCGTAGAGGCGGTGCTCGACGGAGACGACGCGGATCACGTCGCGAACCAGCGTGAAGCTGCGCGGCTCGGGCCAGGCGGCGCGCGCGACCTTGACCATGCACTTGGTGCCCGGCGCGCCCATCAGCGCCTTGACGGCATCGGCGTCCTTCCAGCCGCGCGTCTGGGCGCCGTCGATCTCCAGCAGCCTGTCCCCCGGCGCGAGGCCGGCGCGCGAGGCGGGGGAATCGTCCACCGGCGAGACCACGACCAGGTCGTCGCCGCGGGAGGCGATCTCGAGGCCCACGCCGCCGTACTCGCCGTCGGTTTCCTGCTTGAGCGCGGAGTACGCCCTGGGATCCATGAAGGTGGAGTGCGGATCGAGCGTCCGCACCATTCCGTCGATCGCCCCGTAGAGCAGCTTCGCGTCGTCGACGTCCTCGACGTAGTTGTTCTGGATGAGGCTCAGCACGTGGCTGAACACGTCGAGCTTGCGGTAAGGGCTGGCGGGATCGCCGGCCGCGCGCGCCACGCTCACCGCGCCGAGCCCGCCGAGCGTCGCGCAGGCGCAGAGGAGCGCGAATCGCCCCCGTCCGCGGCGCTTCTGCGCGGGGCCCTCGAACGGCGGCGGCGGCATGCGCTGCATCGACGTCCCTCCCACTCCAGTGTAACGGGGAGACCCTAGGGACGGCGAGTAACTGGCGCGCTGGCTTGAGGACCCACACGCGCTTCCGGCCGGGCCTTCCGGGCCCGGGCGAGCCACAGCTCCGGGTCCAGCGGCGTCTGGCCCTGCCGCAGCTCGAAATAGAGGTAGGCGCCCTTGAGCGAGCCGCTGTCCCCCACCGTGCCCACCACGTCTGCGCGTCGCACCTCGTCTCCCTTTGCGCGCGCAAGTGTGCCGAGGTGAGCCATGAGGGAGAAATATCCGGCGCCGTGGGCGACGATGATAAGGTTCCCGTATCCATGGAACCATCCGGCGTGCACGATCCTGCCCGCATGGATGGCGCGCACCTCGGCTCCTTCGTCGCAGCGCACGTCGATCCCGCGTTGCAAGGTCACGGTGCCGTAGCGCTCGTCCACCGATCTTCCGAACCGCGCCTCGATGCGACCTCCTTCGACGGGGAAGAGCAGCTTGCGCCGCATCCTCGGCACGGGCGGCTCGTCCGCCGCGGGCGGCGCCGGCGCTCGTTGCAATTCGTTCACTTCGCCGGCGAGCGCCCGGGCGGCCTCCTCCAGCTCGCGCGCGGTCTGCTCGTGCACCGCCTTGTCGTCCTGCACCGACGCGAGCAGCCGCCGCTGCTGCGCGGCTTGCGCTTCCAGCGCCGCGCGCTTCTCCGCCTCCTCCGCCGCGGCGGAAGCCGCCTCGTCCCGCACGCGGGCCAGCTCGTCGCGCGCCGCTTTGGCCGCGGAAGCGCGCGCGCGGAGCCGCAGCAGCGGGTCCAGATCGGCCTGCAGCAGCGCATCGAAAAGGCGGCGGCGCCGCAGCAGATCCGGGATCGATTGCGCCCCGAGCAGGAAGCGGAGGTACCCTTCGCGGCCGAGGCGATACCGCGTGAGCAGGCGCGGAGCCGCCGCGGTGGTCGCGGCGTCCAGCTCGGCCTCCGCCCTGCGCGATCGCGCCTCGGCCCCCGACAGCCGCGGCTCCGCGGCGCGCAGCCGCGCCTGCGCCGCGCGGTGCGCCCGCGCCTCGACGTCCACCTGGCGCTCCGCCTCGGCGAGCTTGCCGAGGACCGTCGCCTCGCGCCCGGCAAGCTGTTCCGCCATCGCGCGTTCCCGGGCGACCTGCGCCGCGCGCTCGCGCTGCGCCGCCGCGGAGAGCACCGCGGCGGCATCCTCCTCGGACCGCGCCGGCGGAGCGGCGAGCAGGAAGAGGAGGATCGCGATCATGTCCGCAGCGACCGCGCGACGGCGAGATAGCTGCCGCACACGCCGACCAGCGCGCCGGCCGCGGCGAGCAGCGTGCAATGCTGCGCGGAAAGATGCGGGGCCTGCGCTCCGGAAGCGAAGGCGAACGCGGCGGCGGCGCGAGGGAGCAAGAGCCGCTGCACCGCCAAAAGGCCGGAGACGGCGAGCGCGGCTCCGCACAAACCCTGCAGCGCTCCCTCGAGCAGGAAGGGTGCGCGCACGTAGCGGTCGGTGGCGCCGACCAATTTCATGATCTCGATCTCGTCCCGCCGCGCGTACACCGCCAGGCGGATGGTGTTGGCGACGACGAGCAGGGCGGCGAGCCCCACCAGCACCAGCGAGGCGGTCCCGAATCCTCGCAGCGCGTTGCCCAGCGCCTCGAGGCGATCGACCCATTCGCGGCCGTAGTCCACCTCGGCGACGCCCGCCACCTGGGAGATCCGTCCGGCGAGGCCGCGCAGATCCCCGCCCGCGCGCGCGCTCACCTCGACGGTGGCGGGCAGCGGATTGCGCGACAGGCCGTCCAGGGCGCCGCCCAGCTCGCCGAGCTGCACGCGCAGCCGATCCAACGACTGCGCCGGCGAGACAAGGACCACTTCCGCTCCGGGCTCGACGGACCGGACCCGCTCGGCCACGCCGCGCGCCTGCTCCTCGGACAGCGCCCCGTCCAGATACGCGGTGACCGCGGGCTGCGCGCCCCAGCTGGCGAGGAGCGCGCGCGCGCCCAGCACGGTGAAGGTGAGCGCCCCGCCGAGGAACAGCGCGAGCGCGATGGTGATCACCGCGAGCAGGCTCGGAATGGGGGCGCGCCACAGGTTGAGCAGAGCCCGGCGGACCAGCCGCCACGCCACGTGGGTCATGCGTCGCCCGTCACCTTGCCGCGGTGGAGGTGGATGGTGCGGCGCTGGTAGCGGCCGAGCAGTCCGCGGTCGTGCGTCGCGACCACCACCGTCGCGCCCCGCGCGTTGGCGTCGAAGAGGAGCTGGAGGATGCTGTCGGTGAGGGAAGCGTCGAGGTTGCCGGTCGGCTCGTCGGCGAGAAGGATGGCCGGCTCGTTGACCAGGGCGCGGGCGATGGCCACCCGCTGCTGCTCGCCGCCGGACATGCGCGGCGGCAAAGACCCCGCCTTCTCGGCCAGGCCGACCTGCGCCAGTCGCCGGTAGGCGCGCTCGCGGATCTGCGCGTCCGACGCGCCCATCACCTCGAGCGCGAATCCGACGTTCTCCAGCGCGCTCCGGTTGGGCAGCAGCTTGAAGTCCTGGAACACCACCCCGATGTTGCGCCGCAACTTGGGCACGCCGCCCGCGCTCAGCCGGTTGACGTTGCGCCCGCCCACGATGATCTGCCCGTCGGTCGGCTCGTCGGCGCAGAACAGGAGCCGCAGGAGCGTCGTCTTTCCCGCGCCGGAGGGGCCGGTGAGCCACACGAACTCACCTTTCTCCACCTGCAAGGTCACGTCGTCGAGCACCGGGGGGTCGTTGGACCAGCGCTTGGTGACGTGGAACAGCTGGATCAAGGACCGCAGCCTCCGTCCTGATCCTGGATGCAGACCCGGATGGTGCAGAAGGTGT
>JBJMQJ010000167.1:0-3806 GCA_045802765.1 Myxococcales bacterium | reverse complement strand
CCCAGACCTCGGGGCGCTCCTTCTCCACCATCTTCTTCGCGCTCTTGATGGTGGTGACGTGCCCGCGCTCCTCGAGCTTGTTGTAGATGAACGGCTTGAACAGCTCGAGCGCCATGATCTTCGGCAGGCCGCACTGGTGCAGCTTCAGCTCGGGACCGACCACGATGACGCTGCGGCCCGAGTAGTCGACGCGCTTGCCCAATAGATTCTGGCGGAACCGGCCCTGCTTGCCCTTCAGCATGTCCGAGAGGGACTTGAGAGGGCGCTTGTTGGGGCCGGTGATGGTCTTGCCGCGCCGGCCGTTGTCGAAGAGCGCGTCCACCGCCTCCTGCAGCATGCGCTTCTCGTTCCGGATGATGATGTCCGGAGCGTTCAGCTCCTGGAGCCTCTTCAGGCGGTTGTTGCGGTTGATCACGCGCCGGTAGAGATCGTTCAGGTCGGAGGTGGCGAAGCGGCCGCCGTCGAGGGGAACCAGCGGGCGCAGATCCGGCGGGATCACCGGGATCACGTCCAGCATCATCCACTCGGGCTTGTTGCCGCTCTCGCGGAACGACTCGACCACCTTGAGGCGCTTGGCGAGCTTCTTCCGCTTGGCGTCGCTGGTCGCCTCCTTCATGTCCTTGCGGAGCTGCTCGCCGAGCACCTCGATGTCGATCTTCTTGAGCAGCTCGCGGACGGCCTCGCCGCCCATCCCCGCGCTGAATGCCTCGTCACCCAGCTCCTCCACCGCCTTGTAGTACTTGTCCTCGCTGAGCAGCTCTCCCGAGGCGAAAGGCGACTCCTTCGGGTCGATGACGACGTACGACTCGCAGTAGAGGACCTTCTCCAGGTCCTTCAGGGTGATGTCGAGCAGGTTGCCGATGCGGGAGGGCAAGGACTTGAGGAACCAGATGTGCGCCACCGGCGTGGCCAGGTTGATGTGGCCCAGCCGCTCGCGACGCACCTTGCTCTGGATGACCTCGACGCCGCACTTCTCGCAGACCACGCCCCGGTGCTTCATGCGCTTGTACTTGCCGCAGTTGCACTCGTAATCCTTGACGGGCCCGAAGATCTTCGCGCAGAAGAGCCCGTCCCGCTCCGGCTTGAAGGTGCGGTAGTTGATCGTCTCCGGCTTCTTCACCTCGCCGTGCGACCACTGCCGGATCTTCTCCGGGCTGGCGAGCGAGATGCGGATCGCGCTGAACGAAAGCGGATCCTTCGGCTTCTCGAAGAAATTGAAGATGTCCTTCATGCCGCGGCCGTTCCTTTCTTGGGTGCGGGGACCGCTGCCTGTTCCGGCGGGGTCTCCATCAGCTCGACGTCGAGGCCGAGCGACTGCAGCTCCTTGATGAGCACGTTGAACGACTCGGGCAGGCCCGACTCGAGGGCGTACTCGCCCTTCACGATCGACTCGTACATGCGGGTGCGGCCGACCACGTCGTCGGACTTCACCGTGAGGAACTCCTGCAGCGAGTAGGCGGCGCCGTAGGCTTCCATCGCCCACACCTCCATCTCGCCCAGCCGCTGCCCGCCGAACTGCGCCTTGCCGCCCAGCGGCTGCTGGGTGACCAGCGAGTACGGCCCGATGCTGCGCGCGTGGATCTTCTCGTCGACCAGGTGGTGCAGCTTGAGCATGTACATGATGCCCACCGTCACGTCCTGGTCGAAGGCCTCGCCCGTACGCCCGTCGAAGAGGATCATCTGTCCCGACTTGGGCAGGTTGGCGTGCTCGAGCTGCGCCAGGATCTCCGTCTCGCGCGCGCCGTCGAAGACCGGCGAGGCGAAGTGCACCCCGCGGACCAGCTTCTGCGCGAGCTTCATCAGCTCCTTGTCCGGCAGCCCGTCGATGAGGTCCTGCATCTCCTTCGAGTCGTAGACCTTCTTCAGATCCTTGCGGACGGCGTCCGGCGACCACTTCTCGTCGATCATCGCCTGGATCTGCTCGCCCAGGCCGCGCGCGGCCCAGCCGAGGTGGGTCTCGAGGATCTGCCCGATGTTCATGCGGGACGGCACGCCCAGCGGGTTCAGCACGATGTCCACCGGCCGCCCGTTCTCCAGATAGGGCATGTCCTCCTCGCTCATGATGCGCGAGACGACGCCCTTGTTGCCGTGGCGGCCGGCCATCTTGTCGCCCACCGCCAGCTTGCGCTTGATGGCGACGTACACCTTGACCATCTTGATGACGCCCGGCGGCAGCTCGTCGCCCTTCTTCAGGCGCGAGATCTTCTCCCCGAAGACGAGCTTCACGAGCTCCTTCTGCTCGTTGAAGTTCTCCAGGATCTTGGCGACTTTCTCCTCCGCGCCGCCGACGGCGATCTCCGGCCAGTACTTCTCCGGGATCTCGTCCAGCAGCGTGTCGGTCACTTCCTGCCCCTTGTTCAAGAGGACGTGGCCCTTGTCGTCGACCAGCTTGGCGGTGGTCTCCTTCCCGTGGAGGAGCCGCTTGATGCGCTTGTACGCCGAGTCCTTGAGGATCTTGATCTCGTCGTTCTGGTCCTTGAGGAGCTTCGCCTCCTCCTGGTTCTCGATGTCCTTGGCGCGCTCGTCCTTGTCGACGCCCTTGCGGCTGAAGACCTTGGCGTTGATCACCGTTCCCTGCACGCCCGGCGGGACCCGCAGCGAGCTGTCGCGGACGTCTCCGGCCTTCTCGCCGAAGATGGCCCGGAGCAGCTTCTCCTCGGGAGAGAGCTGGGTCTCGCCCTTGGGAGTGATCTTGCCCACCAGGATGGAGCCTGGCTGCACCTCCGCGCCGATGCGGATGATGCCCGAGTCGTCCAGGTCCTTGAGCGCCTCCTCACCGACGTTCGGGATGTCGCGCGTGATCTCTTCCTTGCCGAGCTTGGTGTCGCGCGCGATGCACTCGAACTCCTCGATGTGGATCGAGGTGAACACGTCCTCCTTGACGATGCGCTCGCTGATGAGGATCGAGTCCTCGAAGTTGTAGCCCTGCCAGGGCATGAACGCGACCACCACGTTCTGGCCGAGAGCCAATTCCCCGGTCTCGGTGGCCGGGCCGTCGGCGATGACGTCGCCCTTCTTCACCCGGTCGCCCTGCTTCACGATCGGCTTCTGGTTGATGCAGGTGTTCTGGTTCGAGCGCTGGTACTTGATGAGGTTGTAGATGTCGACCTCGCTCGCCACGTCGTGCGAGCTCTCCTTGACGTCGGCGCGGACCACGATGCGGGCCGCGTCCACCTGGTCGACCGTGCCGTCGCGGCGGGCCACCACGCATACGCCCGAGTCGCGCGCCACCGTCGACTCGATGCCGGTGCCGACCAGCGGCGCCGCCGTGCGTAGCAAAGGCACCGCCTGGCGCTGCATGTTGGAGCCCATCAGCGCGCGGTTCGCGTCGTCGTTCTCCAGGAAGGGAATGAGCGAGGCCGCCACCGAGACGAGCTGGTTGGGCGACACGTCCATGAGGGAGATGTCCTCCGGACGCGCCTGCGGGAACTCGCCCGCCTTGCGGCAGGAGACCAGCGGCGTGACGAAGTGGCCCTTCTTGTCGAAGAGCGCGTTCGCCTGCGCGATGACGTGCTTCTCCTCCTCCAGCGCCGAGTAGAACTTCACCTCGTCGGTCACCCGCCCCTCGACCACCTGGCGGTAGGGCGTCTCGACGAAGCCGTACTCGTTGACGCGGGCGAAGGTGGAGAGGCTGGCGATGAGGCCGATGTTCGGACCTTCCGGCGTCTCGATCGGGCAGATGCGGCCGTAGTGCGTCGGGTGCACGTCGCGGACCTCGAAGCCCGCGCGCTCGCGCGTCAGTCCGCCCGGTCCGAGCGCGGAGAGGCGCCGCTTGTGCGTGACTTCGCTGAGCGGGTTCGTCTGGT
>JBJMQJ010000166.1:0-16539 GCA_045802765.1 Myxococcales bacterium | reverse complement strand
GTCCCGCCGTGCTTGGGACAGCCACCTCTCCCCTGGAGCTCCGTTCGATGCCCGATCCCGTTCCGCCCCGTTTTTTCGCGCGCCTGTGGCTCGCGATCGTCTGCCTGTTCCGCGTGATCTTCGATCCGCGATTCGCCGGGCGCGTCGCCGCCGCCCGGCAGGAGCTCGTCGCCGCTCCGCCACCGCCTGCGCTTCCCACGGCGCGCCCGGACGGGACGCTGCATCTCATCGGCCTTTTGCAGCGCGAAGGCCGCCTCCTCGACTTCTGCGAGGAGGAGATCGCGAAGTACAGCGATGCCGAGGTGGGCGCCGCCGCCCGGACCGTCCACGCCGGCTGCCGGAAGGTGCTCCGCGAGGCGGTCGCCCTGGAGCCGGTCCGCGCCGAGCCGGAAGGCGCGCAGGTGCAGGTGCCGCCCGGATTCGATCCCGGCGCGGTGCGGCTCACGGGGAACGTGGTGGGAAGCCCGCCGTTCACGGGAACGCTGCGGCACCACGGGTGGAAGGCGCGCGACGTGCGGCTCCCGCCGGCGCCCAAAGGCCACGACGCGAGGCTGCTCGCACCCGCCGAGGTGGAGCTTCCGTGACGCCGCGCTACTCGGTCGGAATCGACCTGGGCACGACCAACAGCGCGATCGCCGAGGTGGACCTCGCCGTCGAGCCGGCGGGGCCGGGCGAGCCCCTGCCGGGCCCTCTCGCTCTGGAAGTGCCGCAAGTCGTCGCGCCCGGCGAGGTCGCGCCGCGGCCCTTGCTCCCTTCGTTCCTCTATCTTCCCTCGCCCGTCGAGGCCCCGGAGGGCGCCTTCGATCTCCCCTGGGGCGGCTCTCCGGAGTCGGTGGTCGGACAGTACGCGCGGGATCGCGGGGCGCTGGTCCCGGGAAGGCTCGTGTCCTCGGCGAAGAGCTGGCTGTCGCATCCGGGCGTCGACCGGCGCGGGCAGCTCCTCCCTCCGGGCGCCGATCCGGAAGTGCCGCGCGTCTCGCCCGTGGAGGCGAGCGCGCGCATCCTGCGGCACCTCCGCGCTGCCTGGGACGCGCTGCACGAGCCCGAGGGGTTCCGCCTCGCCGATCAGGCCGTGACGCTCACCGTGCCCGCCTCGTTCGATGCGGTGGCGCGCGAGCTCACCGTGCAGGCGGCCGCCGATGCGGGGCTCCCGCGGCTCACGCTGCTCGAGGAGCCGCAGGCGGCGCTCTACGCGTGGGTGCAGTCGGCGGGCGATTCCTGGCGCAAGTCCGTCCGCCCCGGCGACGTGATCCTGGTGGTCGACGTCGGCGGCGGCACGAGCGACTTCAGCCTCATCGCCGTTGCAGAGGAGGACGGACGCCTGGCGCTCTCGCGCCTCGCGGTCGGCGAGCACATCCTCCTCGGCGGCGACAACGTGGATCTCGCGCTTGCGCACCTCGTGCAGGAACGGCTGCGCGGCGAAGGGCGCAAGCTGGACGCCTGGCAATTCACCGCCCTCACGTACGCGTGCCAGAAGGCCAAGGAGCATCCCGAGCTGGAGAGCAAGGGCGTCGTGCCCCTCGCCATCCCCGGCCGCGGCAGCGGCCTGGTCGGCGGCACCATCCGAACCGAGCTCTCCTGGCGCGAGCTGCGCAACGTGGTGGAGGGGTTCTTCCCCGAGACGAAGGTGGACGCCGCTCCCACCGCGCAGCGCCGCGTCGGCCTGACCACGCTCGGGCTCCCGTACGCGCAGGATCCGGCGGTCACGCGTCACCTGGCGGCTTTCCTGCGCCGGGCGGGCGGCGCTCCCAAGCGCCCGGGAGCGAGCTTCGTGCATCCCACCGCGATCCTGTTCAACGGCGGCGTATTCAAGGACGCGGCCCTGCGCGAGCGCGTCGCCGCCCAGGTCGAGCAGTGGGTCGCGGCCGAGGGCGGCGCCAGGATCAAGCGGCTCGCATCGGGGAGCCTCGACCTGGCGGTCGCCGAGGGCGCGGCCTACAGCGGTCTTTCGCGGCGTGGCCGCGGCATCCGCATCCGCGGCGGGACCGCGCGGGCGTACTACGTCGGCGTCGAGTCGGCCGCTCCCGCCGTCCCTGGATACGCGCCGCCCCTGCGCGCCGTCTGCCTGGCGCCGTTCGGCATGGAGGAAGGGAACGCCGTGGAGGTGCCGGCGCTCGAGGTCGGCGCGGTGGTGGGCGAGCGCACCTCGTTCCGCTTCTTCTCTTCGTCCTCGCGACGCGACGACCAGCCAGGGACCGTCGTCGACGACCTGGACGAGCTCGCCGAGCTGCCTCCCATCGAGGCCGAGCTGCCGGCCCGCGAAGGCCGCGCCGGCGAGGTGCTGCCGGTCGGCCTGCGCGCCGGGGCCACCGAGGTGGGCACGCTGGAACTGACGCTCGTGGCGCGCGACCAGGCCCACGCCGGGACCGCCTGGAAGCTGGAGTTCTCGGTGCGCGGCGAGGGCGAGCCGGATTCCGCGGCGAGTCGCTGATGGCGCTCCGGTACTGCGTCGGGATCGACCTCGGCACTTCGAATTCGGCGCTCGCCTATGCCGACTTGCAAGGCCGGGATCCCGGTTCCGCGGTGAGCGTCTTCGAGGTGCCGCAGCTCGTCGGTCCGGGCGACGTCGCGCCCCGCCCGCTCTTGCCCTCCCACCTCTACCTGCCGGGACCGCACGAGCTGCCCGAGGGGGCGCTCGCGCTTCCCTGGGACGCGACGCATCGCGGCCCGGCGGTCGGCGCGTTTGCGCGCGACCAAGGGGCGCGCGTGCCGGGCCGCCACGTCGCCTCGGCGAAGAGCTGGCTGTGCCACGCGGCCGTCGATCGAACTGCCGCCATCCTTCCCTGGGGGGCGCCTCCCGAGGTCGCGCGCATCTCGCCCGTCGAGGCGAGCGCGCGCATCCTCGAGCACTTGCGAGGCGCGTGGGACGCCGCGCATCCACAGGCTCCGCTGGCCGAGCAGGACGTGGTGATCACCGTCCCCGCCTCGTTCGACGAGGGCGCGCGGGCGCTCACGCTCCGGGCGGCCGCGGAAGCGGGGCTCCCGCGGCCGGCGCTTCTCGAGGAGCCGCAGGCCGCCTTCTACGATTTCACCCGTGTCCACCGCGGCGGGCTCGCGCAAGAGCTGGCCGGAGCGCGGCTGGTCCTCGTCTGCGACATCGGCGGCGGCACGACCGACTTCACGCTCATCGCCGTCGAAGGCTCGGGGGAGGAGCCCGTCGTGCGCCGGCTCGCCGTCGGAGACCACCTGCTTCTCGGCGGCGACAACATGGACATCGCGCTCGCCCGGCGCGCCGAGGTCGACCTGCGAGCGAAGCTCGGCGCGGGACAGTGGGGAGCTCTGGTCCAGGCGTGTCGCGCGGCCAAGGAGCGGCTGCTGGCGGCCGACGCGCCGGACCGCACGGCCGTCACGGTCCCGGGTCACGGTTCGCGGCTCGTCGGCGGAGCGCTCACTGTCCACCTCGCGCGCGACGCGGCGCGCGAGCAGATCCTCGAAGGGTTCGTTCCGCGCGTCTCGCGCTCCGACCGCCCGTCGCGCGGTGCACGGGTGGCTGGCCTCTCGGAGCTGGGGCTGCCTTACGCCTCCGATCCGGCGATCACCCGCCACGCGGCCGCGTTCCTGGGGCGGCACGAGCGCACGGTGGCCGAGGCGCTCGGCCCCGGGGCGCCAGTCGACGCCGTGCTCTACAACGGCGGAGCGCTGCGCGCCGAGCTGCTCGCGCGACGCCTCGACGAGGTGCTGCAGAGCTGGCAGGACGCTCCGCTGCGGCGCCTGCGCAACGACGCTCCCGACCTGGCGGTCGCGCGAGGCGCGGCCACCTATGCCCTGGTGCGGCGCGGGCTGGGCTTGCGCATCGGGGGCGGCAGCCCGCGGACGTACTACGTCGGCGTCGCGTCGGGAGATCGCACCGACGCCCTGTGCGTCGTCCCGCGCGGCGCAGGCGAGGGAGTCGAGCAGGAGGTTCGAGGGCGCAGCTTCGGCCTCACGCTCGGACGGCCCGTGCGCTTCCAACTCTTCGCCTCGAGCGGCTACCGGCCGGAAAAGCCCGGCGATCTGGTGCCGCTCGACGACGATCTCGCCGAGCTGCCACCGCTGCAGTCGGTGGTGCAGGGCGAGGGCGTGGCGGAGGTGAAGCTGCATTCGCTCCTCACCGAGATCGGCACGCTGGAGCTGTCGTGTGTGGCGGAGCGTGGCGCGGTGACAGATCCGGGGACACCATACGCAACTCCGTCAGATCCGGGGACACCATACGCAACTCCGGGGCCTTCGAAGGCGGCGGACGGAGCACGCTGGAAGCTCGAGTTCCAGCTCCGGCAGGCCGGTTCCGCGGAAGACCGCGGCGGCTCGGTGTCCGCGCTGCCGCGCGGGATCGATCCGGCGCGGGAAGCCGTCCAGCTCGTCTACGGCAAGAAGCCGCAGCCGGTGGCGGGCCGCGAGGTCAAGGACCTCTGGCGAAATCTCGAAAAAGCGCTGGGCGATCGCGCCGGCTGGACGCTGGCGGTCAACCGCGATCTGTGGGGCGTCCTCTGGGCCGGAGCGACGAAGCGCCGGCGCAGCGCCGATCACGAGCGCCTCTTCCTGCAGCTCTGCGGCTTCGCCCTGCGCCCGGGGTTCGGCGCGCCGCTCGACGCCTGGCGGTGCGAGCAGACCTTCACGCTCTTTTCACAGGGCGTGACGCATCACAAGGAGGCGGCGGTCTGGGCGGCGTGGTGGATCCTGTGGCGGCGCATCGCCGCGGGGCTGGGCGAGGCGGACCACGCCGCGATCTTCGCCGCCATCGAGCCGCATCTGCGTCCCGCGCCCAAGGGCCGCGTCGCGAATCCCGGCAAGAAGACGCCGGGCCTCGCCACCGACGAGATGGTCCGGCTGCTCGGCGCGCTCGAGCGCCTCGCGCCCGCGGCCAAGGTCGAGGCGGGATCTTGGTTGGTCGAGCGCCTCGGCTCTGGCGCCGCTCCCGGCGTCGCCTGGGCGCTCGGCCGGCTCGGCGCGCGGGTGCCGCTGGCGGCCGCCGCGCACCAGGCCGTCCCGCCCGAGGTCGCGGCGGAATGGCTCGAGCTCTTGCTCGGGCTCGACCTCCGCGCCAACGGCGAGGCCCCGTTCGCCATCGCCCAGCTGGCCCGCCTGTCCGGAGACCGGGCCCGCGATCTCGACGAGGAGCTGCGGGCCCGCGCCGCGGCGGCGCTGCAGCAGGCGCGGGCGCCCGCCGAGTGGGCACGAGGCATCCGCGAGGTGCGCGAATTGGGCGAGAAGGACGAGCAACGCGTCTTCGGCGAGGCGCTGCCGCTGGGGCTGCATCTGGCGTGACGAGGCCGTGTGCCGGAAGCGCAAAAGCGCGTCGCGGATCCGGACATCTTCCTCCCGCTCAGGCGCTGGGAACCGTCCTCGAACGCCTGGCGCGTCCGTGGCATGGAATTCGCTCCGGATCGGAGCGGCATGGACGCGTTCCTCCTCGACTTGCGCCTCGGGCTGCGCTCGCTGCGGCGGAACGCGGCATTCAGCGCGGCCGCCCTCTTCACCCTGGCGCTCGGCATCGGCGGGACCTGCGCCATCTTCGGCGTGCTGAACGCCGTCTTCCTCCGGCCCCTCCCCTTCCAGGACGAAGCGCGACTGGTGCGGCTGCGGGACTTCACCGCGGCGACGGGCGGAGCGATCAGCCCGGTGAACATCAGCGGGCGTCATTTCGTGGAGATCGCCGCGGAGGCGAAGACGTTGTCCGGGGCGTCGGCTCAGCGCGGCCGCAGCGCGGTGCTGACGGGCGGCGAGAACCCGGAGCGGATCGAGGCGGTGCTCCTCTCCCCGGGAAGCCTCGACGTGCTCGGCGTGCGCCCCGCGATGGGCCGCGGCTTCTTGCCCGGCGAGGAGGACCAGGGCGAGGATTCCGGCGCGGCCTTGATCAGCACCGCGCTTTGGCGCAGCCGGTTCGGGGCGGACCCCGGCGTCATCGGACGGACGCTGCGCCTCGACGGCCGCACCTTGCGAATCGTGGGCGTCCTGCCGGTGGGATTCCGCTTCCCCTACCACGCCGACGTATGGTTGCCCGGCCGCGTCGATCCCGCCTCTCCCGACGACTACGCCGTCTTCGCCCGCCTAACAGAGGGCATGACGCTGGAGCGTTCCCAGGCCGAGCTGGCCGCCATCGCCTCGCACATGCGCGAGCGGGACGCCCGGACCTATCCTGGATACGGCATCCTCGCGACGCCTCTCCGGGAGAGCCTGGTCGGCGACCAGGATCGCGTCGCGCTGGCCCTCCTCGTGGTGCTCGGTCTCTTTTTGCTGCTTGCCTGCGTCGACGTGGCGATGCTCCTGCTGGCGCGCTCGGTCGGCAGGGAGCACGAGTTCGCCGTCCGCAGCGCCCTGGGCGCCTCGCCCTGGCGGCAGATCCGCCAGCTCTTGACCGAGACTGCGCTGCTGGCGCTCGTAGGCGGTGCGCTCGGCGTCGTGCTGGCGTGGGAGTTCGGGCCGGCGCTGTGGGGGCTGGTGCCGTCCAACCTCTCCGAGCAGCTGGGGCTCGTCGAGGCGCCCTTCGATCCGCGGGTCCTCGCTTTCGCTCTCTCGGTGTCGCTCGGGTCTGCGTTGCTCGCCGGGGCGTTGCCCGCGCTCCAGGCATCGCGCCCGGATCTCGAGGCCCTGCTGCGCGGCGCGACCTCGGGCACCGACCCGGGCAGCCGCCGCAGGCTGATGGCAGGATTTGTCGCGCTGCAGATCGCCGTCGCCGCCGTCCTGCTCTCGGGAGCGGGCCTGGTCATCGAGAACTTCCGGCTTCTGCGCGGCACCGGGTTAGGCTTCGACGAGCGACAGCTCCTCACGGCCGAAGTCGAGCTGCCTCGCGTCCGGTATGCGGACGGGGCCCGGCGGATCGTCCTGGTCGAGCAGCTCGCCTCCCGCCTCGCGGCGATTCCGGGCGTCGCGGCGGCGGGCGTGATCACCATGAATCCGCTGCGCGGCGCCACCTGGAGCGCGCCGCTCGTCGCGGAGGGCCAGGAGGAGCTGCAGGCGGCCAGCGTCTATCATCGCCTGGTCACGCCCGGCCTGCTCGGCACGCTGCGCATTCCGCTGCTCGGCGGCCGCGACTTCGGCACCCTCGACGGGCCCGACGCGCAGCCCGTGTGCATCGTCAGCGCCCGCCTCGCAGCCAGGCTGTGGCCCGGGCAAGACGCGCTCGGCAAGCGGGTGCGCCTGGCGCGGGAAGCATCGCCCTGGCGCACGGTGGTCGGAGTCGCCGGCGACCTCCGCGAACGCTTCGACGTGCGCGAGGCCTGGTACCTTCCCTACGCGCAGAATGCCTCTTCGCCCGCGGCGGAGGTCCTGGAGCTAATGGCCCGCAGCGCGGCGGCGCCCGACGCGCTCGCAGCGTCGCTCCGCCGGGCGGTGGCCGACGTCGACCCCGGGCTCGCCGTCGCCGAGGTCGCGACCATGGAGCGCGTGCGCGTGGAGACGCTCGCGCAGGAACGCCTCGGCGCACAGACCGTCTCGTTGTTCGCGGTCCTCGGTCTCGCTCTTGCCGCCGTCGGCACCTACGGCGTCCTCGGATACGCCGTGGCACGTCGCAGCCGCGAGCTCGCCATCCGCGTCGCGCTCGGAGCGACTCCGGGGGCGCTGATTCGGATGGTGATGCGTCATGGGCTGCTCCTCGCCCTCACCGGCGTGGGCACGGGCGTCCTCGCCGCCGTCTCGCTCCACCGCCTCGTCGCCTCCCAGCTGAGCGAGGTGGCACGAGCCGATCCGCGCATCTACGCCGGCGTCGCGGCCCTCCTGCTCGTGGTGGCGTCGGCGGCGACCTGGCTGCCGGCCCGGCGCGCGGTGAAGGTCGATCCGGCGCTTGCGCTGCGCGCGGAGTAGAGCGCTCCGCGGCAGATCTTGAAACGGGACTGATGCCCTCGCCCTCGCCCTCGACCTGCACCCCGACCCGTCCTAGAAAGTCCGGACATGCCCCGCTACATCCATGGCGAGACGGACCCGGTGGAGGTCGCCCGCCTCGAGACGCAGGCCCGTTTCCTCTCCCGGTGGATCCTCGACGGCGTCGAGGTGGGCCCCTCCGCGCGGCTCCTCGACCTGGCGTGCGGGACGGGCGCGATGGCCCGGCGTCTGCGCGCGCGGTTCCCCGATGCCAGGCTGGTCGGTTCGGATCTGTCCTTGAACCAGCTGCGCGCCGCGCGCGACGAACAGATCCGGCTGCGCGACCCGATTCCGTTGGTGCAATCCACCGCGGCCGCCCTGCCGTTCGCGGACCGCACCTTCGACGCCGTGCACGCCTCCTGGTTCCTGGAGCACGTCGCCGGCCATGACGTGTTGCCGATCCTGCGCCAGGCCCGGCGCGTGCTGCGGCGGAACGGGACCCTCTACCTGTGCGAAGTCGAGAACGACAGCCTGTTCCTCTGGCCGCGCCAGCCGCTCGCCGAGGAGGCGTTCCGCGCGCTATGGGACGCGCAGTCGGCCGGGGGCGGCGATCCGATCATCGGGCGCAAGCTGCACGGGCTGTGCACCGCGGCGGGGTTCTCCCAGGTGGAGGTGCTGCCGACCACGCTGCACATGCACGCCGGGTCGCCCACGGGATACCTGCACAGCGCCTTGCACGAGTTTGGCGAGATCCTGCGCAGCGCGCAGGAATCGTTGCCAGAAAAGCTGCGCGGCCGGGTCGACGAAGCCATCGCGCAGCTCGTCTCGATCGAGCGATCCCCGGAAGGCTCCTTCACGTACACCATGTTCCGCGTCCGCGCCCGCCCCTGACCGGCTGCGCTCCAGCTTCACGGCGGCGGCCCGGTTTGACCCGCGGAGTAGACATTTGATACCGGATCCGGGCCGGCCGCGCGGGCCGGTAACGACACCGGGCGGGGGGACCGCCCGCTAGCAAAGAAGGTCTTCGACATGGCGCAGGGTACCGTGAAATGGTTCAACGACAGCAAGGGCTATGGCTTCATCTCCCAAGACGGGGGAGAGGACGTCTTCGTGCACCACACCGCCATCCAGATGGACGGTTTCCGCTCGCTCGCCGAGGGAGACAAGGTCGAGTTCGAGGTGGCGGAGGGCCCCAAGGGGCTCCAGGCGCAGAACGTCCGCAAACACTAGCCCGTCCCAATCCCGAGCGGCCCTGTGCCGCGTAAACGAAGGCCGTCCGGTTCGCCGGGCGGCCTTCTCGTTTACCGAACCATTCTATCGATGTCCGCGTCCGTAGTCCCGCTCAATCGCGGTCCCGGCCGTCGCCGGTAGCCGACGCGGGAAGGATCTCCCAGGTGAAGTTGTCGCCGTGCTGCTGCGTCCAGAACCAGCGCCAGCCGTCCCGGAAGGAGCTCGGAACCTTCGCTCCCAGGATCCCGCCCTGCGAGGCGTCGCCGTCGGAGACGTGCGCGCCCGTCACCTCGTTGTCTGCGTCGTTCTTGCCGAAGCCGCCGTTTGCCGCGTCGATGGTCGCGGACGGATCGCGTCCTTCGGCGACCCAGCGCACGGGCTGCAGCCCGGTCGAGTAATCCGCCGTCACGTCGAAGACGAACCCCGAATCGAGGGCGTTGCGCTGCGTGTGCAGCGTGTCGCCGGCGTCCTCCACCGCGAGCAGCAGGTCGCGGGAGAGGAACTGGACGTTGTCCAGCCCGGCGGCCGCCATGCTTCCCTCGAAGAAGAGCGAGATCCTTCCCTGGTCCGCCGATGGGTCTCGCTGCACGAGCTTGAAGATGGACGTCCAACCGCCCGCGACGCAGGCGCTCCCGTTCTCGGGGCTGGTCGCGTTGGTGTCGCCCGTCTCGTCGAAGAAGAACTCGCGGAACGCGGTGCCGGGGCGGAAGACGCCGTTCTCCGGCCGCTTGAAGGGCGTCCCGTGGGCCGCCCTCGCCGCCACGTTGGCATTGAACGGTGCGTTCCCCTGGACTGCCGTGTCGTGGATGGTGACCCACTTCGTGTCGAATGACCGTCCGTACGTCCGCAGCGCGACCTGATCCGGGGCGCACAGCGCCGCCTGGGACTCGAAGGTGACTGGCTGCCCCGCATCGGTCGGGACCTGGAGCACTTGCAGCTTCCCGTCGTGGAGATCGCCGGGCCGCCTGGGCACGTATCGGTAGACGAAGCTGTTCGGCTGCCGGGCGCTGGTGCCCTGCTTGTTCGCGCCCCCGATGTCCTCGACGATCCAGATGTTCCCGTCGGAGTCGTCCTGGATGCCCTCGTAGCCGCCGCGGCCCAGCGCCCCGGAGACGTCCTCCACCTGCGAGGGAAAGCTGACCGTGGCCGCGTAGGTGGGAGCATTCGCGCTCTCGGTGGTCAACAGGAGCCGCTGCGCGAACGGGTCCCAGGTCGAGCCGTCGATGTTCTCGAGCGGCTGGCCGGCCACGTCGCGCGTGGCCATGAGGGTCACGCGATGCATGGCGTCCGCGTCGAGGTTGATGCGGGTGAAGTACCCTTGGTGCTTGCCGGCCGCGTCCCGGGCGGAAGCTTCATGCCCCTGGAAGAGGAAGTGCGTCCCGTAGTCGTACTTCGCATCGGCGCCCTTCTGGTCGCTGAGCACGAGGTAGGTGTTCTTGTCCGGCTCGGTCTTCTGCGCTTCCGTCGGCGACACGCGCGTGCCCGGCACCATCTGCGGAAGAGCGGCGCTGTCGGGGCTGGGCGCGTCGTTCTCGTAGCCGTACCATCCGACGATGCCTTCCGGGTTTTCGAGAGGCACCGAGCCTTGCGCAACGGCGATCTGCCGCAGCTCGGGCGAAAGCCGGGAGGCGGGAGCGTACCCGGCTGACTTCGGGTTGGCCGCCGGGACGTTGGTGAGGGCAGGCTTTTGCGGATCGGCGGCCGCACCCGTGACGATCGCGGCAATGCCTGCGCAGAGGAACGGCCCGAGAACGCGAGGGTTCATTGATCTCCTCCTGGGGAAGTGGTGAGCGCGCGGATGCTACCGGCGGCACGCCTGGCCGTCGGCCAAGCCTTGGGCACGAATGGGTGACGTTTTCGTGACGCGTCGCTAGGCCTTGCGGCGCAGCCGGGCGCGCAGGTCGAGGTGCTGCTCCGCCAGATCGATGTCCTCCAGCCGCTGCTTGTGCGCGGAGAGCAGATCGCTGCGTGTCAGCATCCCGATCACCTTGCGGGGATCCTCGCGCGAGACGACCGGGAGCCGTCCCACTCCCTCGCGCACCATGTGGTCGGCCGCCTCGCGCAGGGTGCTGTCCTCGTAGGCGACCGCCGCGGGGCGGCGCACCAGCTCACCCACGCGTCTCGAGCCCGGCTGATCGGGATCGAGGAGATCGCGCCGGGTGACGACGCCCGCGAGCTGCCCGAGTCCGTCGACCACGGGAAAACCCTGGTGGGCGTAGCCCGGCGCGTGCGCGAGGATGCGGGAGCGGACGTGATCCAGCGGCTCGTCGGCAGCGAGCGACACGACGGGCCGCGAGGCGGCGACGCCCGCCTGGATCTGATCGAGGAAATCGGCGGCGTACTCGCCGGGCACGCGGACGCCGCGCCGCGCGATCTTCTCGGTCATGATCGTGTTGCGCATGAACAGGCAGGAGATGAGAAAGGCGGCGCTGCAGCCGCCCAGCAGCGGCAAGAGGCCCAGCGGCTGGCGGGTGGTCTCGAAGGCGAAGACCACCGAGGCAAGCAGCGCGCGCGAGGCCCCCGCGAACATGGCGGCCATCCCCACCAATGCGCCGATGCGGACGTCGACGCCGAGGTGTGGCGCGGCTGCCGCCGCTCCCGCCGCCAGCGCGCCTCCCAACCCGCCTCCGATGGTGAAGAGGGGTGCGAGCGTGCCGCCGGAAGTGCCGCTCCCCAGCGAGATGCACCAGGAGAGGAACTTGAGCGAGCAGAGCACGAGCATCGCCTGCGAAGTGAAGTCGCCCGAGAGGATGTGGTCGATGTTGTCGTACCCGACGCCCAGCGTGCGCGGCGCGAAGTAGCCGACGACGCCGACGGCGATCGATCCGATCGCCGGCCACCACATCCAGTGCACGGGCAGGTGCTCGAAGGCATCCTCCACCGCGTACACCGCGCGCGTGACCAGCAGCGATACCAGGCCGATCACGGCGCCGAGCGCCACGTACGTCGCGAGCGCGGCTCCATGCGGTTGCAGCAGGTTGGGCATGGAGAACGCGGGCGAGGCGCCGACGAAGGCGATGCGCACGCCGGTGGCCGTCGCCGCCGCGAAGGCGACGGGGATCGCCGAGCGCGGCCTCAGCTCGAAGAGGAGGAGCTCCACCGCGAGCAGCACCGCGGAAACCGGGCTGCCGAAGGTCGCGGCCATTCCCGCCGCGGCGCCGGCGGCGAGCAGCGTCTTCCGCTCGGCGGCCGTCGTCCGCAGCACCTGCCCCAGCACCGAGCCGAGCGCGCCGCCGGTGGCGATGATCGGTCCCTCGGCGCCGAACGGGCCGCCCGTGCCGATGGCGACCGCCGCGGAGAGCGGCTTGAGCAAGGTGATGCGCGCCGGGATGCGGCTGCGGTTCAGCAGCACCTGCTCCATCGCTTCCGGGATCCCATGGCCGCGGATCGCCGCCGACCCGTAGCGGGCCATCACGCCGACCACGATCCCGCCGAGCACCGGGACGACCATCACCCATCCGCCCAGGTGATTCCGCGCGGGCGTCGCGTAGTCCGCGCTGAAGCGCCCATAGAAGGCCACGTTGGTGACGAGCCAGATCAGCCGCGTGAGGAGCTGGGCGACGACGCCCGCGGCCAGCGCGATGAGGACGGCGAGGACGCTGATGAACACCACCCGCCCGTCGACCAGGGTGCGCTCCGGCGGGACGCGCGCAGCCTCCAGCGCGGGGCCCATCGACGGAGCGACCGGGATGGCCTCCGTGGTCGCACCGCTCACCACGTCATCGACGGGCATTCGCGCTCCTGGGCGTCGCGGGAGCGGCGCTGCCTCGCTCCTCGAAGAACATGCCGGGCGCGCCGGCGCCGAGCCGCATCCGCGTCGCGACCTCCAAGAGCGCCGCGGCGAGCTGCGCGCGCCGCGGCGCGGGAAGCGTCCGCACGGCGCGGATCAGCCGCTCCTGGGCCAGCGGCGGCGCGGACCGCAACAGGTGCCTGCCGCGCGCGGTGAGCCGCAGCTCGGTCCGACGCCGGTCGGAGCGCGACGAGCTCCGGGCCACCAGCCGGGCGGAGACGAGCCGCCGCACCACCACCGACACCGAGCTCTGGTGGGTGAGCGTGCGCTCCGCCAGCTCGGAGACGGAGCGCGCGGGCCCGCTCGCGAGCTGCTGCAGCACGAAGAGCTGCGCGCTCGAGATTCCCACCCTCCGCTCGGCCTCGCGCGACGACTCGCGCAGCGCACGGACGATGCGGCGGACCGTATCCAGCACCACCCGGACGCGCTCGGCCGATACATGGGGTCCCATGGATTGCCCTGTGTAAGCCCCGGGCTGCGCGCCTGCAAGTACTTGCGCGCGCTGCCGCGGCTCAGTGGACCGTGAACGCCTTGGCGAGCTTCCGCATCCGCGGCGAGCGCATCCTGCGCGAGAGCTTCCCGTTCGGCTGCTCGCGCCGCCTCCGCGCCAGCTTCTTCGCCAGCGCGATCGGCGTTGCGTCCCGGCCCTTGCGCAACAGCTCGAGCAGCGCCGCTTCGCAGGCGGAGCGCTTCCGCCCCACGCAAGCGATCAGGTCCTCCACGGTCGGGAGGTAGGGATCGAGCACGTCGCCCTTGTATGCCGAGGAGAGGATGGACGGCCAGATGTAGGACGACTTGCAGACCGCCGGAGTGTTGCCCAGCTGCTCCGCCGTCTCCTTCACCGCGGCGGTGAGCAGCTTCCGCCGGTCGGTGACTCCCGCAACCGCCTCGGCGTGGAGGCGCGCGAGGATGTTGGCGCAGATCATGGTCCCGGCCCAGGTGCGGAAGTCCTTCGCCGAGAAGCGCTCGCCCATGCTCTCCTTGATCGCGTCGTTGATCATCTGCCGGCTGACGTTGACCACCTTCCCGTCCTCGGCGCGGAACTGGAACAGGTCCTTGCCGGGCAGCGTCTTCAGCTCGCGCACGATCCGCGCCACCCGCCGGTCGCGCAGCTCGCGCACCTGCCGCTTGCCGGACTTGCCCATGTAGTCGAAGCGGACCACGTCGCCCTTCACCGACGCGTGCCGGTTCCGCAGCGTGGCGATCCCGAAGCTGCCGTTTTCCTTCGCGTACGCTTCGCTGCCGGGCCGCATGAAGCAGGTCGAGAGGATGCGCAGGATGCACGCCATCACCTTGGCGCGGGGCAGGCCGGGCAGCGAAAGGTCCCGGTCGATGTCCTTGCGCAACCGCGGCAGCGCGCGCGCGAAGGCGATGAGCCGATCGTACTTCCTCTGTTCGCGCTCGACGATCGCCCGATCGCTGTAGCGGTACTGCCAGCGGCCCGCCTTGTCCTTGCCGATGGCCTGGAGCCTGGCCCCGGGCGACCGGCTGATCGCCACCTCGGTCCAGGCGGGCGGGATCTTGAGATCGTGCAGCCGGTCGAGGTCCTGCTTGCTCGCTCCCGCGAAGCGGAAACCGCGCTTCGGGGTCCCCGCCCGCCGGATGCCGGTCCGCTGCAGCTCTTCGACGAGCGTCATCCACGGTGAATCTAGGTACTGCACCGGGTTGCCAGGGGAGCAACCCGGCGCGTTGCGCGGCATCTGATTGGCTCCGGGCAACGAACGCGTCAGGCGCCTGAACGGGCGTAGCGCTGGCGGCTTGCCGTTTCTGCCGATTCAAGGTAGGGAGCCCGGCTCCGTTCGCGCGGGTCGCCCGGAAATTCGCGGTCCCGCGGCGCTTGTTCCAGAGTGCATTCGAGAAGGGCAGACAAAAGACGTGGCGAACATCGACCTCATCCGCAACATCGGCATCTCGGCGCACATCGACTCGGGCAAGACGACCCTGTCCGAGCGCATCCTCTATTACACCGGCCGGATCCACCAGATCCACGAGGTGAAGGGGAAGGACCAGGTCGGCGCCAAGATGGACTCGATGGAGCTGGAGCGCGAGAAGGGCATCACCATCCAGTCCGCCGCGACCTACTGCGAGTGGGACCCGACCGACGCCACGCGCCCGACCCACAACATCAACATCATCGACACGCCTGGACACGTCGACTTCACCATCGAGGTGGAGCGCGCCCTGCGCGTGCTCGACGGCGCCATCCTCGTGCTCTGCTCCGTCTCGGGAGTGCAGTCGCAGTCCATCACCGTCGATCGGCAGATGCGAAGGTACAAGGTCCCGCGGCTCGCGTTCATCAACAAGATGGACCGCGCCGGCGCGAACGCCTTCCGCGTCACCCAGCAGCTGCGCGAGAAGCTGAACCACAACGCGGTGCTGATGGAGCTGCCCATCGGGGCCGAGGACAAGTTCCAGGGCGTGGTGGACCTCGTCACCATGAAGGCCCACTACTACGACGGCGAGAACGGCGAGACGATCCGCACCGAGGAGGTGCCCGCCGAGCTGCTCGACCAGGCGAAGACGATGCGGCACGATCTGATCGCCGCGGTCGCCGACTTCGACGAGAAGCTCACCGAGCTGTACCTCGAGGACAAGGAGCCCTCGGTCGAGGACATCCGCCGCGCCGTCCGCGCCGGCGCCCTCCAGCTCAAGCTCACCCCGGTGTTCGTCGGCTCCGCCTACAAGAACAAGGGCGTGCAGCACCTGCTGGACGGGGTCGTCTACTACCTGCCGAACCCCAAGGAAGTCACCAACGAGGCGCACGACCAGAGCAAGAACGAGGAGAAGATCGTCCTCGAGTCGCGCGCGGACAAGCCCTTCGTGGGGCTCGCGTTCAAGCTGGAGGACGGGCGCTACGGGCAGCTCACCTACCTGCGCGTCTACCAGGGCAAGCTCGCCAAGGGCGACTTCATCATCAACAACCGCGACCAGAAGAAGGTGAAGGTGCCGCGCCTCGTCCGCATGCACGCCGACGAGATGCACGACATCGACCGCGCCGAGGCAGGCGACATCATCGCCATGTTCGGCGTCGACTGCGCCTCGGGCGACACCTTCACCGACGGCGCGGTGAAGTACACGATGACTTCGATGCACGTGCCGGACGCGGTGATCTCACTGGCCATCGCTCCCAAGGAAAAGTCGGCGGCCGCCAACTTCTCCAAGGCGCTGAACCGCTTCACCCGCGAGGACCCGACCTTCCGCGTGCACCGCGACGAGGAGTCGGCGCAGACCATCGCCTCTGGCATGGGCGAGCTGCACCTCGAGATCTACATGGAGCGCATCAAGCGCGAGTACGGCTGCGAGGTCACCGTCGGCCAGCCGCAGGTCGCGTTCCGCGAGACCATCCAGCAGCGGGGCGACTTCCACTACACGCACAAGAAGCAGACCGGCGGCTCGGGCCAGTTCGCCCGCGTGGCCGGGTACCTCGAGCCGCTGCCGCCCGACTCGGTGGAAGCGCACGAGTTCGTCGACGACGTGACCGGCGGCGCCATTCCCCGCGAGTTCATCCCGGCGGTCGAGAAGGGTTTCCTGGAGGCGATCAAGAAGGGGACCTTGATCGGCTTCCCGGTGGTCGGCGTCCGGTACGTGCTGAACGACGGTCTTTCGCACGCGGTCGACTCCAGCGAGCAGGCGTTCAAGACCGCCGCGCTGATGAGCTTCCGCGAGGGCTACGAGAAGGCCAAGCCAGTCATCCTCGAGCCGATCATGAACGTCGAGGTGCAGGCGCCCGAGGAGTTCCAGGG
>JBJMQJ010000165.1:0-5200 GCA_045802765.1 Myxococcales bacterium | reverse complement strand
GGCGCCTCGTCCACCTTGTCGCTCTGGAAATCCCAGGTCTTCATCCTGTCCTCCTGCGCGGCCGCGACTCCGAGGACGACGAACGGCAGCAGGGCGATGCTCGTAGCACGCATCCGTGAAGAATTCCTCAGACGCGCGCCAGGCGCCAGAGACGAATGCCGCCATGCTCCGTGAGAGCAGTCTCCCGCCTCGTTGCCTGCCCGCTGGCGCGACCCCGCTTCAACTTCCATTTCCAATCTGCCAATATCGATCCTTGGGGAATGGTGCAAAACGGCAGGAGGGACCACAATGAGGCGATTCGTTTCTGCGGTGACGGGGCTTGCGATGGCGGCGTGCGCGACGGCGTCCTCGTCGCAGCCGGAGGCGTCGAAGGCGGCGGCGGGTGGCGAGACGTTCCAAGCAAGGTTGGACGCCCGCAACGAGGTGCCACCGCCGACGTTGGACGCGAACGCCTCGCCGTCGGGCACGGCGAGCTTCACGGTGAGGGGAACGAGCGTGGCCTACAAGGTCGACGCGTCGGGCCTGAGCGGACCGCCGGTGGCGGCGCACATCCACACGGGCGCACCGGGCGTTGCGGGACCGGTGATCGTTCCGCTGACCGTCGCCGCGGGCCCCTCGGCGGGGACCGCCACGGGCGAAGGCACGTTCGACGCGTCCGCCGTGAAGGGCAAGAAGGCGGACGGCTCGGCGATGACGCTCGACGACGTGCTGGCGGCGATGCGCTCCGGCGGGACTTACGTGAACGTGCACACCGCGAACAACAAGCCCGGCGAGCTGCGCGGGCAGATCGAGAAGTAGCCTCGCTGGCGGGGCCCCGGACCGCTCGCGCTGCCCGGGGCGCCTCGCTCTCGAAACCACGGATCCGCGGCGGACGAGACGCGGGTCGCGCCGGCCTCCGGCTCAGTACAGGATCGTCTGCATCTGGAACGTGATGTTGTTCGTGCCTCTCTGCTCCCCGCCAGGCGCGTCGTTGTTGTTGACCCGCTCGTACTGGAGGGTGAAGTTCAGGAAGTTGGCGGGGGCCACGTAATACTTCACTCCGGCCGCGAGCCATGTCTGCGTGGGGGACACGGCCGCGGGGAGGGCCTGCCTGAACGCGAGCGGATAGTCTTCGCTGATCTTCCGCATCTCGAACTTGCCGAAGACGGAGAAGTGTCCGCCATGGTTGTAGTACCCGGCTTCCGCAAGGTAGTTGGTCTGCTTGAGAATGAGCGGATAGCTCCCCAGGTTGGTCGGAGCGGTCAGGATCCCTCGGAGCCCGCCGTCGTAATAGCCAAACTGCAGCAGGCCGACGATCTCGTCGCCGCCCCTCGGATTCGGGCCGGCCAGCGGATAGTTGATGAACGCGGCGCCGCTCAAGCCGACGTACGCGTTCTTGTCGGCCCCCGCACCAAGAGTGGCCGGAAAAGGAACCGTCGCGGGCTCACTCTTGCGGAGCGCCTGGTAGTCGAAGTTGCCCATCACGCCGATGACCTTGCGGGTGCCATAGTAGTGACCGCCGTTGACGTAACCCGTTTCCGGATCCCACAGATTCGCCGAGACCATGGCGACGACGCGCGGTCCGTTGTGGCCGGCGGTCTGCGCCCCCGTCCCGGGTTGCCGGGTGCCTTGGTAGACACCCAGGCGGTATTCGACGTGGTTGTCCGCGAAGAAGCCGTTCGCCTGGACGCCGAGATCGCGGAGGGTGTTGGTATTCGCTTGCAGCGCGGCCGTAGTGGCGACGTTGGCGGTGTCGACGCTCACGTAGGTGGTCGTCGGCTGCAGGCCATTGCGGGTCAACGGCAAGAGGATTTGGCCGCCGCTCAGCCAGAAAGCGTCGGCGAACTTCACCTGGCCATACGCGTCTAGGATCGAGGGCACCGGAGTCGTCCGGGCGCCGGTGGTCGGATCCGCCCTGCCGACGTTCGCAGCCTCGAAGAGCACGTTGAAGTAGACGTCCTTGACGATCGATCCGGTGGAGAAGAAACGGCAGCGGCGGCAGTAGAAGTCCAGTGCATATCCGCCGTCCGATCCGTCGGTCTGCCGGATCCGGTCCTGCGCCGCCTTGAACCAGAGCTGGACCTGGGCGCCGAAGCGGAACCAGGTGTACTCCGCCAGCTTGATCTCACGCGCGGGACCGATCTGCGCGACCGCCGGGAGCGGCGTGGCCTGCGGCCTCGCCGGAGCCGTCTCGGGCGCTTGCGGCTTCTCCGTCTGCGTCCCCGTCGGAGGCTGCTGCGCGGACGCAGCGGTTGCGGCCAACATCGCGATCAACGACGCCCAACGCCACCTTCTCCTTGCCTTCGAGATGCTTCCCATGAGCTCCTCCTCTGCGATTGGATGCGGCGGAAGTTCCCCCTCCCGCACACGGTCGACGTCTGCGGACGAGCGCGCGATCGTCATTTCTCCACCCGGTAACGGCGGCGCGTGGGATCGCCCCGCAGGCAGCGGGTCGCATCTTGTCCAAAAGTACCGTCAAAACGCAAGCCGTCTGGCGCCAGCGCTCCCGCTGGACGGGAGCGCAAACCCTGTATTGCCGTTCACGATGTCGAGGGCTTCTACCGGGACGCGCGCACCGCGCGCTTGCCCGCTCGCCCGACGCTGGTGTACGGATTCCGTCTGCCCGCCTGCCCTGGAGGCTGAAGATGCGCCTGGGACGCTGGAGCTTTCGCCTGGCCGCCGTCGCACTGCCGCTCGCGCTCGCCGCGTGCAAGGGCGGAGGCAGCGCGGCAGACGCCGGCGGCGGAGCCGGCGCGCAAACCACGGGACCCGCGAAGGTGGGCGCCGCGTTGAGCATGACTGGCGCCGCCGCCACCTATGGGCAGTCGCAGAAGAACGGGCTCGAGGCGGCGACCGAAGAAGTGAACGGGTCGAAGTCGCTGCAGGGGATCAAGCTCGAGCTCCTGATCGAGGACGACGCGACCAGCAAGGAGCAGGGGATCAACGTCTTCCAGAGATTCATCAATACCGACAAAGTGAGCGTGATCATCGGTCCGACGCTCTCCACCACGGCGACGGCGGCCGACCCGCTCGCGCAGCAGGCCAAGGTGCCGGTGCTCGCGATCTCCAACACGTCGCCTACCGGAATTACCGACATCGGCGATTACATCTGGCGCGACTCGCTAACCGAGGCGCAAGTGGTCCCGGGAGCGGTGAAGAAGGCCAAGGCCAGGATCGGGTTCAAGACCGCCGCGGTGCTCTACGGCAACGACGACGTGTTCACCAAGGCCGGCTACGACGTGATGAAGAAGGCGCTGGCCGACGAGAACGTCACCGTCGTCGACACGCAAACCTTCGCGAAGCCCGACCGCGACTTCAGCGCCCAGCTCACCGCCATCAAAGGCAAGAAGCCGGACATCCTGGTCGTCTCCGCGCTGGCCGACAACGCGGCCGCCATCGTGGCTCAGGCGCGGCAGCTCGGGTACGCAGGGCCAATCCTGGGCGGGAACGGGTTCAACAGCCCCGCGTTCATCAAGAACGCCGGCCCTGCCGCCGAGGGCGTCCTGGTCGGGACCTCCTGGAACTCGGCGAGCAACGCTCCGGCGAACCAGCGCTTCAAGGAGCTGATGCAGAAGCGCGGCGCGAATCCGGACCAGTTCTCCGCCCAGGCATACTCGGGCGTGCTCATCGTCGCCGAGGCGCTGCGCAAGGCCGGCTACAAGACGGGTCGCGACGACATCAAGAACGGGTTCGCGCAGGTGAAGGACCTGGACACGCCGCTGGGAAAGTTCTCCTTCACGCCGACGCGCGACGCGCAGCACGAGCCCGCGGTGCAGCAGGTGAAGGAAGGGAAGTTCCAGATCGTCGAGTAGTCGCCGCCGATAGGACGGCGCTATGCTTTCGGGTCGAGGACACTCGCGGCATGCAGGGCCGCCCCTGAGGACTCTTCTGCATGTGGCAGCAGGCGATCAACGGCGTCTTCCTCGGCGCCATCTACGCGCTGTTCGCCGTCGGGTATGCCCTCGTGTTCGGCGTGCTGGACATCTTGAACCTCGCCCACCAAGCGGTGTTCACGCTCAGCGCCTTCGTCGCCCTCGCCTTCGTCGCCGAAGGGAACATGCCTCTCGCGATCGCGCTGCCCGTCTCCCTGCTCGCCGCGGGCCTCATCGGTATCGCGCTCGAGCGGGTCGCGTTCCGTCCGCTCCGGGGGCGGAGCGACTCCAACATCTCCGGCCTGATCAGCTCGCTGGCGGCCGCCACCATCCTGGAAGCCATCGCCTTGCAGATCTGGGGACCCGACGTGCATCGCTTCCCCCAGGGCACGTTCCCCGACAAGCCGCTGGCCTTCCTGGGCGCGACCGTCTCGGCGCTGCAGCTCACCATCATCGCGGTGTCCGTCGCCCTGATGGCGGCGCTCACGGCCGTGCTTCGCGCGACCCGGCTCGGGCGGCAGATCCGGGCGGTGGCCGAATCGCCGCGCGCCGCCCGTATCCTCGGGGTGGACGTGGACCGGGTGATCGCCTGGTCGTTCTTCCTTTCGTCGGCCCTGGGTGGCGCGGCGGGCGTCCTCTTCGGCGTCGCCTTCAACAGCGTCTCGCCGGACATGGGCCGCAGCGTCGAGCTGAAAGGGCTCGCGGTGATCATCCTCGGAGGGATGGGCAGCATCGCGGGCGCGGTGATCGCCGGATTCGCGCTCGGCCTGCTCGAGGTCTTGACCGTCGTGCAGCTCGGCTCCAGCTGGCGGGACGCGATCTCATTCGGCGTGCTCTTCCTGGTGCTGCTGGTGCGGCCCTCCGGTCTCCTCGGCAAGGCCGCCATCCGCGAGGCTTGAAGTGCCCGACCTCGCCGGCTTCTTCCTCACGTACCAGTCGCTCTTCGCCTTCATCGGGCTCAACGGGCTCTTGGCGCTCTCGGTATACTGCACGCTCTCGTGCGGCCAGCTCTCGCTGGCAAACGCCGGATTCATGGCCATCGGCGCGTACGCCGGGGCCCTGCTGACGCAGAACGCGCACGCGCCCTTTCCTCTGGCGCTCCTCGCGGGCGCGGTGCTGCCCGCCCTGGTCGCCGTCCCGCTGGGGCTGCCCGTGCTGCGGCTGCGCGGCGTCTTCCTCGCCATCGCGACCATCGGGTTCGGCGAGGTCGTGCGGCTCGGGTTCGTCAACTGGAGCTACACCAACGGCGCGCTCGGCCTCGTCGCCATCCCGCAGAAGACGGAGCTCTGGATGATCTGGCTGGCGCTCGCGGCCGTCATGTTCGCGCTGGCGCGGCTGCGCGGGTCGCG
>JBJMQJ010000164.1:0-16970 GCA_045802765.1 Myxococcales bacterium | reverse complement strand
GCATCCCGAGACGCTGTTTCGCGTCCTCGGCCCCAAGCCGTGGAGCGTGGCCTACGTCCAGCCCTCCAGGCGGCCCGACGACGGCCGCTTCGGACAGAACCCCAATCGGCTGTTCAAGCACCACCAGTTCCAGGTCATCCTCAAGCCGAGCCCCAAGGACGTGCAGGACGTCTACCTCGGCTCGCTGGCGGCGATCGGCATCACCTCGAAGGACCACGACCTGCGCTTCGTCGAGGACGACTGGGAGAGCCCGACCCTCGGCGCTTGGGGGCTCGGCTGGGAAGTCTGGTGCGACGGAATGGAGGTGACGCAGTTCACCTACTTCCAGCAGGCGGGAGGGTTCGACTGCCGCCCGGTCAGCGCCGAGCTGACCTATGGCCTCGAGCGCATCGCCATGTACCTGCAGGGCGTCGACAACATCTATGACCTGCGCTGGGTGGGAGACCTGACCTACGGCGAGGTGTTCCACCAGAACGAGGTGGAGCAGTCGAAGTACAGCTTCCAGGCCTCGGACCCGCAGCTCCTCTCCAACCTCTTCCAGAGCTACGAGAAGGAATGCGACCGGCTCCTCCGCCTCGAGCTGCCGCTGCCCGCCTACGACTACTGCTTGAAGTGCTCGCACGCCTTCAACCTGCTCGACGCGCGCGGCGCCATCAGCGTGACCGAGCGGCAGGGCTACATCCTGCGGGTGCGCTCCCTGGCGCGCCGCTGCGCCATCGGTTACCTGCTCGCACGCGCCAAGCTGAAGTTCCCGCTGGTCAAGGATCGCCAGGCCGGCGCGCGGCTGGCGGAGGAGACGCTGCGCGAGATGCAGGAGAAGAAGATCGTGGGAGAGGATCTCAAGGAGCGGATCTCGTGAAGGCCGCGAGCGAGACACAGCGCTCCCCGATCGGGAGCGGCTGATGGACCTCGTCTTCGAGATCGGCTGCGAGGAGCTGCCTTCGGGATTCCTCAAGCCCGCGCTCGAGTGGATGACCGCGGAGATGAACCGCGCCCTCGACGACGCGCGGCTGAACGGCGAGGGCGAAGGAGAGCGCGCCAACATCTCGGAGTACGCCACGCCTCGCCGGCTGGCGCTCCTCGTCACCGCGATCGCCGAGCGCGCTCCGGACGTGAAGAAGACGGTGCAAGGACCGCCAGCCAAGGCCGCATTCCAGGACGGCAAGCCCACCAAGGCGGCGGAAGGATTCGCGCGCAAGGTCGGAGTGCCGGTGTCGGCGCTGCGCGTGGAGGGCGACCGCGTGGTGGTCGAGCAGGAGATCCGCGGCCAGTCCGCCGCCGAGACGCTGCCCGGCATCCTGGAACGGATCGTGCGCGGGATCCCTTTCAAGAAGTCGATGCGCTGGGACTCGCTCGACAAGGACGCCTTCGCGCGGCCGGTGCACTGGATCGCGGCGATGCTCGACGGCAAGCCGCTGCCGGTCAGCTTCGCCGACGTGAAGAGCGGCTCGACCACCCGCGGGCACCGCTTCGGCGCTCCCAAGCCGTTCCCCGTCCCGTCGGCGAAGAAATACCTGGCGGAGCTGCGCGCGGCGCACGTGCTGGCCGACTGGGCGGAACGCAAGCAGCGGATCCGGGAAGAGGTGCAGCGCGCCGCGAAGGAAGCGCGCGGCGAGCCACTGCCGGACGACGATCTCCTCGAGACGGTGACCGGTCTGGTCGAAGAGCCGTTCGCGGTGGCCGGCCATTTCGAAGAGACCTTCCTCGACCTGCCGCCCGAAGTGCTCGTCTCCGAGATGCGCGGGCACCAGAAGTATTTCGCGGTCTGGGACCCGGGCACGCAGCGGTTGCTGCCCGCGTTCGTGGCGATCTCCAACACCCGCGTGGGGGATCCGGCGGTCTCGCGCCGGGGCTACGAGCGCGTGCTGCGCGCGCGCCTGTCGGACGGCAAGTTCTTCTACGACGAGGACCGGAAGGTGAAGCTGGAGGCGCGCACCGAGCGGCTGGCGCGCCGCACCTTCATGGACAAGCTGGGCACCGAGCTGGAGCGGGTGGAGCGGCTGCGCGAGCTGTCGCTTTGGCTGCACGGGGTCACCGGAAAGGGCGAGCCCGCCCTCCTCCGCCGCGCCGCCGAGCTGTGCAAGGCGGACCTCACCACGGGAATGGTCGGCGAGTTCCCGGAGCTGCAGGGAGTGATGGGACGCGTCTACGCGCAGCACGACGGCGAGCCGAAGGAAGTCGCCGAGGCGATCTTCGAGCACTACCTGCCGCGCGGCGCCGAGGAGAAGCTTCCGCGCACCGATACGGGAGCGCTCCTCGGCATGGCCGACCGCCTCGACCTCCTCGCGGGCGTCTTCGGGATCGGCAAGGAGCCCAGCGGCACCGCCGATCCGTATGGCCTGCGCCGCGCGGCCCTCGGTCTCTTGCGCGTCGCCCTCGCGCGCCGGTACCGCCTCGACCTGCGCGAGGCGCTGGCCGAGGCGCAGAGGCAGCACGGCGCCCAACGGCAGCGCGGCGCGAAGAACGCCGTTTCCCAGGACCCGCAGCTCGTCGACAAGGTGTGGGGGTTCTTGCAGGGCCGGCTCGAGGCCTTCTGGCGCGAGCGCGGCGCGCCCGACTCGATCCAGGCGGTGCTGCACACGGGCGGAGCGGACGTGGTGGCGCTCGAGCAGCGCCTCTCCGCGCTCAGCCAGGTGCGCGGGAAGAACCGGGCCCACTTCGAGGCGACGGCGGCGACCTTCAAGCGCATCGGCAACATCCTCGCCCAGGCGCGCGAGAAGGGGATCGCGCCGATGCGGTTCGATCCCGCCACGCTGCGGCCCGACGAGCCCGCCGAGGCGGCGCTCGCCCAGGCGCTGGAGCAGAGCCGTGAGAAGGTGCGCGAGGCCCTCGAGGCGGAGAACTTCCTCGCCGCCCATGCGGTGCTCGCGGAGCTGCGCCCCGCCGTCGACGCATTCTTCGACGCGGTACTGGTCATGCACAAGGACGACCGCGTGCGCGACAACCGGCTCGCGCTGTTGCGCGGTCTGCACGAGCTGTTCTCCCCTCTCGCGGACTTCGGCAAGCTGCAGGTAGAACGTGCTTGACCCGACGGGACTGCTCGCCTAGCGTCGCCGCTCTTCATGCATCGCGCCGCCGCCCTCTGCGCCAGCCTGCTCTGCGCCTGCAGCTTCCCCGCGCCGCCCACGCTGCTGCCGCCTCCCTTCGGCCCCGATCCGGCCCGCCCGGAGGCGGCGCGGTTCTTCTTCCCGACCGGCATCGCCATCGATTCGGCCGCCGACGGCACGGCGAGGTGGGTGGTGGTGACGAACTCGAACGCCGACCGGCTCTACGACGCGGGCGCGACCTACTCGCTGCGCGCGTCGGACCTCTTGCAATACTTCCCGCCGGGGACGGCCGCGGCGGGAACGGTGCCCTTTCCCGCCAGCGCGCTCGCGGGAACGGTGATCACGGGGAACTACACCGGGCCGCTGGTCCTCGCCGGCAGCACCGCGTACGCGGGCTCGCGCGACACGAACCGGCTCAACGCGGTGAGGCTCGATCCGGCGACCGGGGCGCTCACCTGCGCTGGAGGCGCCGGCTCGTCCGGTAGCGAGGACTGCCGCGCGGGCATCGACTTGAACAACGTGGCGCACGTGGAAGGGCCGTTCGGCATCGCGACCGGGCGGATCCGGCCGCCGGGCGCCCGCGACGACGTGGACGCGGTGATGGTCACCTCGCTGGTGCCTCACATCGACGACGTGCAGAGCGGGAACCTCTTCTTCAGCTCGCATGTCGCTGCCCTCACGGCCGAGTCGACGCAGTTCTTGTTCTCGGCGACCGTGACCGACCGGCTGAGCGGAACCGGAGTGGGCGCGGGACCAATGGTCTTCGACGACAGGACGCGCGAGGCCATCCTCTCCGGGTGCTTCACCCGATTCGGGAGCGCGTCGGCGGGAGGGGAGCCGTCCACGCTGAAGTGCGGGTTCCTCGCCGGCGGCGCCAGCCTGCTGCGGTTCGTGCCGATGGACGCCGGCCAGTCGGCGACGTCCAGGCTCTACGACCTGGGCCCGCAGATCCACTCCACCGACACCACGGGCCTCGCCCTGGGCGATACCGATCTCACCACCGGCTCGCGCACGCTCTATATGAGCACGCGCATTCCAGACACCGTCGTGCGCATCTCGGTCCCCGCCAATCCTGCCTTCGCGCCGGTAGTGGAGGCGGTGGCGACGATCTCGTCGCAACCTTCGCAGATCCTGCGGCTGCAGCGGCCGACCGGAAGCGCCGGCACCGATCTCCTGGCGATCACCGGAGTAGGCACGTACGAGACCAGCACCACGGCGGGCAAGCTCGTCCTCTTCGACGGGACGCTGGGAAGGGTCGTCGGCCAGGTGGACGGAATCGGCGACACGCCGTTCGCCATGGCGCAGTTCCGGCCGATCGCAGGCGATACGAGCGCGCGCCTGGCGGTGACGCTCTTCGGGAGCTGCAGCGTCGCCTTGATCGACGTGCCCTACGACCGGCCGGGTAACGCCACGCTGCGCGCCAGGATCGGGAGCTGCCCGCAGTGAATCGCCTCCTCCGGCTCGCCCCGCTCGCCGCCGTCCTCGCCTGCGGCTCGAATCCGTCGCTCATTCCTATCGGAGACTTCTCGGGCCCCACCGGCCTCGCCATCGCTCCCCTTCCAGACCGCGACCTGCTCTTCGTCGCGAACCAAGGCGCCAACGAGCTGCGCGCGATCATCCTCTGCAACTCCGCGCCGGGCGCGCCCACCAGCTGCCCGCACGGGGAGGACCGCCAGTTCCTCCCCGGACCGGTCCGCCTGTTCGCGGGCTCGATCCTCGCGGGCGAGCGGCCGCTGCGCCTCGCCGGCGTGCGGCTGACGGACGCCCAGAACGCGCTGCACGGGGCGGTGCTGGTGGCTGGGTCGGATCCGGTGCTCCGCGTGGTCGACGCCGCCAACATCTTCTCCGCCTCGCGCGACAAGACCGTGCAGGCCCGGCCCGCCAAGGAAGTGGCGCTGCCCGAAGCGCCCATCGACGTGGTGGCCGCGGACGTGCCGCGCGACCAGCCGGCCAGCTCGGTCACGGCGGTGGTCGCGACGCAGGCGCCTGCCGGTGGGTCCGCCGCTCTCACCGTGCTGTCCGTCGGCCTGGGCGCGGACGGCCTGGCCCAGGCCGTACCGGCGCGTCAATGCGCGATCGACTTCACGCCCGCGCGCCTCGCGCTCATCCCCGGCGGCAAGGATGACCTCACCGCCGGCCAGCCGAACCACGTCTACGTGGCCGACGGCACCATGGGAGGCACCGCTGGCGGAAAGGGGGACGGCGCCGTGGAGGTGTCCATCCCCGACATTCCCGCGTGCGCGGCTGACGGCACCTGCTCCGCGACCATCCCCGCCTGCCCCGTCACCCGGCGGCTGCCGGCCAGCGACCCGGCGGATTCACCGCGGCGCGCGCGCCCCCTTCGGTCTCTCGCGCTGAGCCCGCCGTTCATCGACTCGGCGAACGTGAGGACACCGGGGGGGCTGTTCATGCTGGCGGTCACCGCGCCGGACGAGGCGATGTGCGCAAACCACCATGTTTGCGATCCCGGCCTCAACGTGCCCGCCGGGTCGGTGTGCGTCGATCACGGCGAGCGCAATTGCGGCGGCGGCCGGATCGTCATCCTCGGGAACGACATCGCCGGCGGCCGGTCCTCCGTCCTGGCTGCACCCCCCGTGGACTTGCCGACCCCGCCAGCGCTCCCATTCCTCTCGTCCCCGCCCATGGCGCCGCTCCGGCCGCCGGCGCCCGCGCGCGAAGTCGCCTTCCTGGGGCGCGACGTCTGTCCCAGCCCTCCTCCGGACACCAATCACAATCCGCCTTGCACCTTGCTGCAGGTGGGCGTCGGCACCTCGCCCGCGTTCTCCGGACGGGGAGCGCCGACCTCGCGGCAGCTCATCGGACTCGCAAGCACCGAGGACGGGTCGACCGTCTTCATCGACGTGCTCAAGCGCCGGTTCTTCGACGACCTCCGCGACACGGACATCCTGACCTTCCCCGCGAAGATCTCCGAGCTATTTTCGCCGCAGCAGGCCGCGGGCCAGCCGGTAACCACCTACAGCCCGACTCCCAACGCCGTGGACGCCGCCGGCGTACCGATCCCTGACAAGCAGCTCGCCGGATGGATGAACCCAGGAGTCACGCGCACGGCGCGCTTGCGGGTAGCCTGGCACGTGACCATGCCGGGGCTGGAGAGCATCGGCGGCAATCTGTCGCGGACCGGGAGCGGACCCATCCGCCTCACCTTGCCCGCGGGCAAGGACCTGACGCCCTGGATCTCCTCTCCCGAGCTGCAGCTCGGCGCGCCCTCGACGTGCACGGTTCCCTATCCCGATTGTGTCGGCGATTTCGTGCGCGTCCTCTCCTACTCGGCCACCGCCAACTGCGCCGATCTGGCGGTGGTCCCGTTCAACCGGGACATCCCCATCGCCGCGGTGCACCCGGACGGCCTCGAGCTGCAGCCGGTGACCGGGTTCGATCCGAACCCGGCGTGCTTCGCCTCGGGGGACGTCGGCGGAACGTTCGAAGTGCACATCGGCAACACGACGGCCGGCAGTTGGCTCGTGCTCGAGGACCTCGACGTGCTGGGCCGGGTCCCCCACAACGTGCAGTTCGTCATTACGGGACCACGGTCGGGCTATTACTTCGATGCCTGCGCACAAGGGAGCCCCCCCGTGAACTGCTACCCGGCTCCGCCGCCGGCGGACGACCTCGCGCTCTCCTTCTCCATCGCCGGGCCCGAGCCGACCTTCGCGAGCACCAACTTCGACATCCATTTCTCGGACGGTCAATCCGTCAGCCTGGTGCGCGACACGACGAACGCTGGAGCGCTCGGATTCGCCGGACCGATCCTGGTCTACGACACGGCACGATTCCCCGACCAGGTCATGTTCGTCGCCATCACCGGCTCGAACTCGCTCCTGCAGGCCATTCCCGCCCAGTTCGGCGGGACGAACGGCGTGCGCCTCGTCTATTGACCCGCTGGCGCTTCGCCCGCGCCGGCACGCGAGCGTATACTGACGGGGACTCGATCGCGCCGCGCCCATGCCCGAAGACCGCTCTCGCAATCCGCGCACCCTGCTCATCCCGGATCATCTCTGGGACGCGCTCGCCGCCATGGCGGCCGAGATGGGCGCCGACCGCGACGCCCTGGTCAACCAGGCCCTCTACACCTTCGCGCGGCTCAACGGTTTCCTCGTCCCATCCGATGTGCGCAGGTCGGGCGGCGACGAGGCGCCGCGCGCCGCAGGGGGCCTCCCCACTCCGCGCGACGTCTCGCTCGCGAACGGGCGCGAAAGCGTCGAGGTGGAGGGATCGCTCCTTCAGGACGAGCCGGGAGCCCCGACCAGCATGGACCTGCCCAACATGGCGGAGCTCGGCCTCGTGCGCGGGAACCGCGCCGGGTCACACGGCGCGCCGCGGGGCCGGCCGCCGGAGCCCGATCCGACGCCGAGCCCGATGCCCGGGCGCGTGCTGGTGCTGCTCGCCGACGGGCGCGAGCTGGAGCGCGTGCAGAAGGACCGATTCGTCATCGGCCGCGGCAAGCACTGCGACTTGATCATCAACTCGGGCAAGGTGAGCCGCGAGCACGCGGCCATCGTGCGCAGCGGCGCGGACTGGTTCATCGAGGACCTCGGTTCCTCGAACGGCACCTGGTTCGACAAGCGGCGCATCAGCCGCCGCCAGATCCAAGACGGCGACGAGTACTACATCTGTGCGGAGAAGCTGAGCTGCGTGTTCAGGTGATCGGCTTGCGGCTTGCGGCTCACGGCTTGCGGCCGTGAGCGAGCTGTTGCACCTGCCGTGGACGATCCGCGCCGGCCTGCTCGTGCTTCTGGCCGCGCTCTCCATCAGCGTGGTCACCGATCTGCGGCGCAGGTTGATCCCGAACGCGGTGACGATCCCGGCGCTGGCGCTAGTCATCGGCCTTTCGGGAGCCGCCGGAGGCTGGCCGCTGGTGCAGAATAGCCTGGTGGGAATGACTGTCTGCGCGGTGCCGTTGCTGCTCGCCGCGCTGCCCGGCTGGCTCGGCATGGGCGACGTGAAGCTGATCGCGGTCTGCGGAGCGGCCGCGGGCTTCCCCGCGGCGGTGACGGTGCTCGTGCTGGTGACGGTCGCCGGCGGCGTTCAGGCTGCGTTGCAGCTCCTCATCGCGCGCGTCCGCCGGACCGCGCGGCCCACGCACGTCCCGTACGCCTGCTCGATCGCGGCCGGCACGCTCGCCGCGTTCTTCGTCGGCGCCCGCTTCCCCTGACACAGCCGCCACCTCCGAGCGTCCGCCCAGAGGGCAACTGCCCGATGGGCGCCCGCGAACAGGCCCGATAGAAAGGCGTCATGATCCCGGCGCTCGGAAACGGCGCAGCAGTGCGGCGGCTCGCCTGCGCCGTGATCGCGCTCTTCGCGGCGGCGGGCTTCGCGCAGAGCGACGGCGGCACCATTCACCTGGGAGTGGGCCAGCAGAAGACGCTCGCGGTGCGGAACGTGCAGCGCGTCGCCATCGGCGATCCCGAGATCGCCGACGTGAAGCAGGTGGGCGGCGGGAACGAGCTCCTCCTCACCGGGGTCGGCGAGGGTCGCACGAGCCTCCTGGTCTGGCAGCGATCCGACCACCGGGTGAGCTACGCGGTGGTGGTGCGCAAGCAGGATCCGCGCGAGCTGGTGAGCGAGATCCGCGCGCTCCTCGGCGACCGGGAAGGCATCCGCGTCCGCGTCGTCGGGGACCGCGTCTACCTCGACGGAGAGACCCTCACCGGAGACGACCAGGAGCGCGTGCAGCAGGTGGTCTCGCTGTATCCACAGGTCCGCTCGTTCGTGCGAGCGTCGCCGAGCGCGAAGAAGCTCGCGGCCGAGTCGATGAACCGGGCGTTCCAGCGGGCCGGCTTGGGCGGAGTGCAGGCCACCGTCATGGGAGGGACCCTGCTCCTCGAGGGACAGGTGGAGTCGAAGGAAGACCTCGCCAAGGCCGACCTCTTGACCAAGGCGTTGGGCGAGAAGGCGGAGAACCTCGTCACCGTGCACACCCGGCGGATGGTGCTCGTCGAGGTCGAGTTCGTCGAGGCGGCCGTCGATCGGAACAAGCTGATCGGCGTGAAGCCCCCGCTGCAGATCGTCTCCACCCAAGGCTCGGGCGTCGTCTACCAGGTCGTCCGGGCGCTCCCGGGCGACTCGTCGACGCAGCCGGTGCACACAATCGCGGGGACGCTGTCGGCCTCCGCCGATTTCTCCGTCGGCGCCCGATTCGACGACGGGGCGCAGCGCGTCCTTTCCCAGCCCAGGCTCCTCTGCGCGAGCGGCGAGAAGGCCGAATTCACCGCCGGGGGCGAGATCCCGGTCCTCATCGCCACCCAGAACCAGTTCGCGGTCGAGTTCAAGAAATTCGGCGTCGTCCTCCAGGTCACCCCGACCGCGGACCGCGCCGGGAACATCGCCACCGACGTCTATGCCGCCGTGAGCGACGTCGACCGCACCTTGTCGGTCCGTGCCAATGGATTCGACGTGCCGGGCCTGCGGCTGCGCGAGGTGCGCACGAGCGTCACCGTGAAGGACGGCGAAACCATCGTCCTTTCCGGCCTGTTCAGCTACGACGAAGCCAAGGAGGTCTCCAAGGTGCCGCTCCTGGGCAGCATCCCCATCCTGGGAGAGCTCTTCAAGAGCCGGCAGTTCATCGAGCGCAAGACGCAGCTCGCCGTGTACGTGACGCCCCGGCTGGTCTCGCCCGATTCCGACCGCGTGCAGGAGCTGATCCGGGACGGCCGCAAGACGTACCAGGACGCCTCGTCGCGCGTCTCCTTCAGCCTGTTCGACTGAGGCGCTTTGCAGGGCGCGGACATTATGGAATGCTCCATGGGCCGTGCCGCAGGGGGGAGCTTCGACCATGGCATTCAGCATCATCCTTACCGAGAAGGGTGGGCCCACCCAGCGGCTCGACTTCGAGTCGGAGGAGATCACCGTCGGGCGCGTCGACGAGAACGACATCTGCCTTCCCAAGGGAAACATCTCCAAGAAGCACACCAAGATCGTCGTCAAGGACGGCAAGATCATCGTCCTCGACCTGAAGAGCACGAACGGCACGTACGTGAACGGCAAGAAGCTCGCCGGGCCGCAGGTCATCCACCCGTCGGACAACGTCTACATCGGCGACTTCATCTTGAACGTCGAGCCGCCCGACCTGGGCGCCGACGCGGGATTCGACGGGGGCCGCGAGCCGTCCGACGCCGGAGCGGCCGCCGGCGACGACGCGCCCGCCTATATCGGCGAGGAGGCCACCCATCGCGGCGGCCGGCCGGCGCCGCCCGCCGCGGAAGAGGCGATGCCGACTTCCGCGCCGGGAAAGTCGTCGATGTCGCGCGTCGCAAGAACCACGCCTTCTCCGCGCCCGCAGACCCCCGTGCCGCCCGCCGGCGGCGGTGGACGCACGAGGGGGGACCGCCAGGCCGCGGCGGTGGAACGCGGCAAGATCCTCACGCTGGTCCACGACCGGCTGATCGAGGCCATGGACCTGCGCCGGCTGGACCTCGATGCGCTCGGCAGCCAAGAGCTGCGCGAGAAGACCGAGGGGACGCTGCGGCAGATCGTCGGGAAGATGGACGCGGCCGGCGAGCTGGACGCGCTGCTCGACCGCGACGAGCTGGTCTCGGACGTGCTCAACGAGGCGCTCGGGCTGGGACCCCTGGAGATCTACCTGGCCGACGACACCGTCAGCGAGATCATGGTGAACGCCCCGTCCGAAGTGTATGTCGAGCGCGCCGGCCGGCTGGAGCGCGCGCACAAGGGCTTCAGCTCGCCTCGCGCGGTGCTCGGGGCCATCGAGCGGATCGTCGCCCCGCTCGGGCGCCACGTGGACGAGAGCTCCCCGCTCGTCGACGCGCGGCTGCCGGACGGGTCGCGCGTGAACGCGATCATCCCGCCGCTCGCGCTCAAAGGGCCCGCGCTGACCATCCGCAAGTTCAAGCGCGACCTGCTCGCCTCGGTCGATCTCGTCGAGCTGGGCGCGATGACGCCGCGGATGGCGCGGTTCCTCGAGACGTGCGTGAAGGCTCGGCGCAACCTGGTCGTCTCCGGCGGGACGGGCAGCGGCAAGACCACGTTGCTCAACGTGCTCTCGAGCTACATTCCCGACGGCGAACGGATCGTCACCATCGAGGACGCCGCGGAGCTGCAGCTCTCGCAGGAACATTGGGTGCAGCTCGAAGCCCGGCCGGCCAATATCGAGGGGAAAGGAGCGGTGACCATCCGCGACCTGGTCCGCAACGCGCTGCGGATGCGCCCCGACCGCATCGTCGTGGGCGAGTGCCGCGGCGGCGAGGCGCTGGACATGCTGCAGGCGATGAACACCGGCCACGACGGCTCGCTGACCACCCTGCACGCCAACTCGCCGCGAGATGCGCTGGCCCGCCTGGAAACCTTGGTGCTGATGAGCGGCATGCAGCTGCCCGTGCGCGCCATCCGTGAGCAGGTCGCCAGCGCGGTGAACCTCATCGTCCAGCAGCAGCGTTATGCCGACGGCACGCGCCGCATCTCCGCCATCAGCGAGGTCTGCGGAATCGAAGGCGACGCCATCGCCGTGCATGACGTCTTCCAGTTCACGCAGGAAGGCTTCGACGCCGAAGGACGGGTGGTGGGCCGCTTCGCGCCCACCGGCGTCGTCCCGACCTTCTTCGAGGAGCTGCAGCGCCGGGGCATTCCGGTCGACATGGCCGTCTTCCAGGAGGACTGATCCCGATCAGTCGTTGACGCGGGGCTGCCTCTTGAAGCGGCGCGGGATCGCGAAGCCGATCTCCTGCGCGATCCAGTCCGGCTCGGCGCTGCCCTGGCAGGTGCCCCAGATGGCCAGGGGCTCGTTGCCATAGCGAAGCATGCCACTGTGCCGGGACTTGTCGCGGTCGACCTCCGGGTTGGGATCGGCGAAGCCGAGCTTGTGGCGCAGCAGGTCCACCTCGTCGGGCTTACCGGTGAGGAACAACCATCGCGGGTCGTCGACGCCGTGCATCCGGGCATACTCCTTGAGAGCCGCGGGTGAATCCTCCTCCGGCTTCAAGGTCAGCGAGTAGATGAAGATGTCGTGATCCACCTCCTCGCGGAGGATCTTGCGCACGCTCTTCAAGTTCGAGGTCGTCGTCGGGCAGATCCCGTCGCACTTCGCGTACATCAGGTTGAGAATGACGATCTTGTCCTTGAGGAGGTCGTCGTAGAACCTGACCTTCTTCTCGTCGCTGGTGGTGAGCTCGACGTTCGGGAAGTAGCGCCTGCGCAGCGCTTCCCGGCCCGAGAGGGGAGGATCGAACTTGCCCTTCGCGCGCGGAGGCGTCTCCGCGGCCAGCTTGCTCTCCTCGGTCCGGCCCACCAGGCCGCCGGCGACCGGCAGGGTAGCGAGCCCCGCGAACAATCCTCTTCTTCCGATCATGTCGGACTCCTTGGCCCGATGGCCTTGCTTCACGGTCTCGAGTTGGTGTCGCCGGTGGTCGCCACGTCGAACCGCAGCATCATCGCGTGGTCCTCGTGGATGACGTTGTGACAGTGCATGGGGTAGCGGCCCAACCAGTCGCGGAACCGCATCTTGATGGTGACATTGCTCCTCGGGACCAGGCGCACCGTGTCCTTGCGCGCCAGGTTGACGCCGGTGGGAGCGCTGCTGTCGCAACCCGACCAGCAGTACTGGCTGCCCCAACGGCTGAAGTTGGAGCTGTCGTCCGAGCTGCTGCCGTAGAGGCCCGGCGCCCCCTGCGTCACCTGGTGCTCTTCCAGGTGGACGTGGATGGGGTGCGACCAGCCCCAGCCGTTCTGGAGGTTCCACTGCTCCAGACTGTTCTGCTGGACCAGGAAACGCGGCGAGTTGCAGGAGAAGAGACCGCCGTTGATGGTCCACTGTCCGTTGCGGCCCTGGTCGAAGTTGAAGCTCCGGGTCACGCGCGGCGAGGCGCTGACGCTCGGCAGCGCGTAGTAGCTCGTCGTCGCCGAAGGCACCGCGCTGGCGTCCGCGATCGTCGGCAGATCGACGATGATCTTCAGCATGAGGAAGCCCTGGCCTCCGGCGACTACGGTGCCGCTAGGACCGCCCTGGCCGTTCGGCTGGTTGAGCCGGTTCTCCAGGTAGATGGTCTTGCCGGCGTATTGCGAGAAGTCGACGATGACGTCGGCCCGCTCCGCGACCCCCAGCGCCACCGCCGGCACCTGGACCGGATGCGGCAGCAGGTTCCCGTCGTTCGAGATCTGCCAGAACGGCTGCGGGGCCGAAGGGTTGTTCAGGTCGGTGACGTAGACCTGCAGGAACCGCGAGGGACCGGAGTTGGTCCAGCGCAAGCGGTAGCGCCGCGGATGCACGTGCAGGACCGGCTGGATCGCGCCGTTCACCATGAACTTGTCGCCGAGGATCCCGTCGATGTTGAAGGTGTCGAAGACCAGCGCGCCGCTCACGGGGTCGAAGCAGCGGTCGGCAAACATCATCGGGATGTCGTAGGCCGGAAAGGAAGGCAGCCGGAACCCGGTGGTCTCGTCGCCCGTGTCGAAGGAGTTGAACAGGATATAGTGCCCCAGAAGGCCCTTGTAGACGTTCTGGGCGGTGAAGCCCTCGCGGTGATCGTGGTACCAGAGCGTGCTCAGCGCCTCGTTCAAGTCGCCGTTGGTGGACTGGTGGGTCGAAAGGAAGCCGGCGAGCTGGTTCGGGTAGTACTGGTCGTAGTACTGCCCGGCGGCGAAGTAGTCGCAGGGAAACCCGTCGCTCTCCGACGGCGTGTGCCCGTTGTGCAGGTGGGTGGTGACCGAATTCAGCCCGAAGCCGCCGTTGTCCGCGGGCAGGTTGTTGTAGTTTCGGACGAGGATCGGCGTCCCGTACTGCGCCACGAACGTCGGGCCAGGCGAGAACCCGTCGAAGGTCCACAGCCGCTGCGGCGGTAGATCGGGCGAGACGTTCACGTCGGCTTCCCGCTGCCTCACCTGGTACACGGTGGCGGCCGGGAACGGCAGCGCGCCGTGGCTGCCGATGGGCGACTGGTGCGCGCGCGTGCGCCCTTCGTACGCGATCCCGATCGCCGGATTGATCGCGTTGTTCGGAGCCAGGGTGGGCGGCGGCCCGGCCAGCGCGGAGAGCGCGATCGGCTGCCTCACCGGCGGAATCGGCATGTTCATGGTCCAGGGCGTGGTGACCGGGCTGGCGCAGTTCCCGCAGCCGGTGTTGCTGCGGCTGCAGCTGCCGCTGCCCCAGGAAGCGTAGGCGGCCCGCGAGCTCAAGCCGTTCTTCGCCAGCAGCATCCCGCTGCCGGCGAGGAGGCCCATTTGGATGAGGTCGCGGCGCGTGAAACCCGCCTTGATGAGCTCCTGCCGGTTCTTGAAGGCCTGGTACATCTCCTTCCAGCGTGAACGCGACACTCTCTCGCCGTTCGCCTTGTAATACATGGGTGCCCCCTGCCGTTGAGCCGAGCGGTGATCGACGCCACTTGCGCCCGACTCGCCGGCATTACCGACATTGAGTGGACGCGAGAAGCGCAGCGAGACTCGCGCTGGCTCGAACGAGCGGTTCGCACTGTTCTCGATCCCTGCGGCTCATGTCAATCGACAAACGTCGGTAGCGAAAATCAATTCGGCAGTTTTTGCAGTAGTTTGCTTGTCGTATACCGAATCCAGTGCGAAGCCAGCGATCCGGATCGCGACCAACGTCTTGATGGACGGCGTCACCTCACCGCGTAGCCGGACACGCGCCATTCTCCGTCGTCGCAGAGCATCTCGATGACGCTTTCGAACGCCACCGGGCGCCGGGAATACTTCGACTGGTACTCCACCACCATGTAGCGACCCGGGGGCGCCGACGGAACCGACTTCGTTTCCATGAGCGAGATCAGCTTGCGCAGGCGCGGGACCCCCAACGACCCCCGCGCCGCCGCCGTCGACTCCGCCCAGCCGCCCCGCGTCGTGCCCTGCTGCAGGAAAGGAGCCGCCGCCCCACAGCACTCCTCGTACTGCCCCGAGTCCAAGAGCGCGAGCCATGCGTCGGCTTGCTGCTTGGCGGCGCGCAACCCCGAAAGGTCGCGTTCCTCCTCCGGCAGGGTCGGCGCGCTCCGGGGAAAGGGCCGATTCGTCCGCGCCGTGCGCTTCCATTTCCCCGACGGCTGGCGCTCGTAGAGCACGTCCTGATCGACGACCTCGCCTCCGGACCCTAGCCGGGCGACCACCAGGATCGTGCCATCCTTGTCGTGCTCGGCGTGCGGGCGCAGGTAGGCGAACAGCTCTTCCGCGGCGGCGTGCAGCTCCTTCTGGGTCTGCGCCGTGCTCAGATAGGAGATCGCCAGCGCGAACCGCTTGCCCTTGGGATCGAGCAGCGGACCCGAGTTGATCACGCGAAAGAAATGGCCTGTCGGCAGGGTGAGGAGGGAGTAGGGCGGAAGCGCGCGATCGGCGGGCGCCGATACAGCGGCGAGAAGAGCGGCGAGCAGGGCGGACCCGGGGAACATGCCCGCCACTCTACCCGGAGCCGGGGCGGCAACAGGTGACGAGTCGTCGCGGCAGCGGACGTACGGGGGGTCGCTCGTCGATCGCGGCAGCGCGCCGGCGCGCATGGTCGCCTGGCGGGAAGCCTGTTAGAAATCACAGGTGCCCTCGCTCTGGCTCGTCGACGGCTCGCACGCGATCTTCCGCGCCTACCACGCGCTGCCGCACCTCTCCACGCGCCACGGCGTCCCGACGAATGCCGTGTACGGCTTCACCACCATGCTGCTGCGGGCGATCCGCGAGGGAAACCCCACCCATCTGGCGGTCGCCTTCGACGAGGCGGGCAAGCAGGCGCGCAGCGAGATCTACGCCGACTACAAGGCCACGCGCGGCGCGCCTCCGGAAGATCTGAGCCCGCAGTTCCCGCTCGTGCGCCGCGTCCTCGAGGCGCTCCGGGTGCCGGCGGTCGGGATGCCCGGCTGGGAGGCGGACGACGTCATCGCCACGCTCGCCCGCCGCGCCCGTTCCCTCGATTGGGAAGTGGTGGTGGTGACCGGCGACAAGGACCTGCTGCAGCTCGTCGACGGAGGCGTGCGCTGCTACGACAGCATGTACGAGAAGTGGTACGGCCCCGCGGAGGTCGAGGAGAAGTGGGGCGTGCCTCCGCACCTGGTCGCCGACTTGCTCTCCCTGACCGGGGACAAGATCGACAACGTCCCGGGCATCCCCGGCGTGGGCGAGAAGACCGCCGCCGCCCTGCTCAAGGAGTTCGGCAGTCTGGACGGGGTCCTCTCGCGCGCGGGCGAGATCAAGAAGCCCAAGCTGCGCGAGAACGCGCTCGCCAGCATCGAAGTGGTGCGCCGCGCGCGCAAGCTGATCCAGCTGCACGGGGACCTCCCGCTTCCCGTCCAGCTGGAGGACCTGGAACGCAAGGCGCTCGACGAGGCGAAAGCACGGGCGCTCTTCACCGAGCTCGAGTTCGTGCGGCTCATCAAGGACCTGCCCCGGCCCGCGCCCACTCCGCCCTCGGGAGCGCGCTCCATCACGACCGATCTGCCGGCGGTGGAGAAGCTGGTCGCCCGGGCGCGCCAAGCTGGCCGGATCGGACTGCTCACGCTCACCAGCGCGGACGAGCCGCTCCACGACGACGTGCTCGGCCTGGCGATCTCGTTGCCGGACGAATCGGTGTACGTCCCGCTCGGGCACCGTCCGAGCGGCGGGCCCTCGGGCGCGCTCTTCGCTCCCGCGGAGCTGGACGGGCGCAAGGCGACCGCGCTGCTCCGCCCGCTCCTCGAGGACGCGCAGGTGCGCAAGGACGGCCACGACTTGAAGCGCGACCTGGTCGCCTGGAGGCGGATGGGGATCGAGCTGCGCGGCCTGTCCATCGACGCGCGCCTGGCCTCGTACCTGCTCGATCCGACCGGCCGCGATCACTCCCTGGCGCAGACGGCGCGGGAGCGCATCTCCTGCGAGCTGCCGGTGCTCAAGGAGCTGTGCGAGAAGACGGGAAAGGGAAAGAAGGCGACGCCCCTCCCGGAGGTGCCGGTCGACGAGGTGGGCGCGGCGGCGTGCGCGCTGGTCGAG
>JBJMQJ010000163.1:0-6272 GCA_045802765.1 Myxococcales bacterium | reverse complement strand
GGGCGGGCCAGTTCGTCGTGACGCGGCTCCACATTCATTTCCCCGGCAACGTGGCGGGCATGCTCCTCCTCTTCGCGCTGCTCTGCAGCGGCGTCGTCCCCGAGCGCCTGTTCGAGCGCAGCTCCTCGCTGCTTGCGCGGCACTTGCCGTTCTTCTTCGTCCCCATCGCGGTCGGGCTCATGACCCTGGGGGGCATGGTGGCGAGCAAGGGCGTCCCGCTCCTCTTCGTGCTGGTCGCGAGCGCGGCGGTCGGTCTGTGCGTGGCCGGGTGGCTGGCGCAGGCGTTGGCGCCGCGGGCGCGCAAGGAGCAGCCGTGAAGGCCGCCCTGACGCTCTACGGGATCGCGGTGACTGCCGGCATGTACGCGCTGAGCCGGCGGCTCTCGACGCGCTGGCCGTCCCCGTTCACGAGTCCGGTGTTCTTCACCACTTGCGCCACCATCGCCGTGTTCCTGCTCAGCCGGGTCGAGCTCGCGGACTACGCCCAGGGGAGGCAGATCCTCACCTTCCTGCTCGGTCCGGCCACCGTGGCGCTCGCCGTGCCGCTCTATCGCAATCGCCGCCTTCTCGTCGCCAACCTGGTGCCGGCGATGGCCGGCCTCATCGCCGGCGCGCTCGCCACCATGCTCACCGCCGTGGTGCTTGCCAAGGCGCTCGGCCTCTCGCGCGCGATCGTGCTGTCGATCAGCATCAAGTCGGTGACGGCGCCGGTGGCGGTCGAGATCGCCCGGGTGATCCGCGCCGATCCGACGCTCACCGCCGCGTTCGTGATCGTGACCGGCATGGTCGGCGTCATGCTCGGACCGTGGTTGCTGGACCGCGCCGGGATCCGCTCCCCGCTCGCCCGCGGGCTCGCGCTGGGGACCATCTCCCACGGCCAGGGCACCGCGCAGGCCGCCCTGGAAGGTGAGCTGGCCGGCGCCATCGCCAGCATTGCGCTGGGCGTCGCCGCCGTCTTCACTTCGCTGGTCGCCCCGCTCCTGCTCCCGTACCTCTGAAAGAGAGGATCCCCATGCTGGAGACCAAGATCGCCTGGCTCGCGAAGATCGAAACCCGCGACGACGCGCTCGAGGTGGAGAAGGTCGCCTCGTATGCCTTCTTCTTCGTCGCCGCGCTGCAGATGGTGCTGTTCCTGGCCGCCGGCAGCGGCGCCGCGCTCGTCGTCGCCGGCATCGCGCTCGCCGGCGGGGCCGCCCTTCGCGTGCACAGCCGCGCCGCCGCGGGCGTCCTCCTCGCCGTCTCCTGCATCGAGGCGCTGGCGACCGTCGCCAAGATGTTCGGAGCGCACCCAGGCATCGGCAGCAACGTCATGGTGGCCGGCCTCATGGTCTGGGTCGCGGTGCGCGCCGTCCAGGCGACCTGGGCGCTCGAGCGGATGCCGGACGACGACGACGACGAGTCAGACCATCCCGTCGCCGGCGAAGTCAGTCCGCGACGCACGATTCGGTAGTCGTCGGCCAGCAGACCTTTCGGTTATCCGAGCACGGGCCCGGCCGTTGAGCAGCGGACTGAACGGTCAGGTCGGTTATCGGCGCGTCATTCACTGAAGCCATTGAATCGTCCGCCGAAACCTGCCTGATTGGCCGCGATTCGGTCAGCACGCCCGGCGATCGGGTGTGTTGACTTCGTCGCATCGGCCCGCTCTTGCTGCGGCGCTAACGCTGCTATTTGCATTCGGCGTGTTCGCATTGGCTGCAGCACGAGCGGCTACCGCATTGACGTAAGCGGCGCGTTTGGGTCGCCAGGGCCCCATCTCATCGTCCAGCTGAAAGAAATTGCCAACCGAAACGAGTTTACCGCGATACAGGACGGGAAGGAGAACGCCATTTGTGCGGGCGAACTCGTCTGGGAATACTGGAAGGCACTTTCAAATGCGCCTCATGACAGGATAATCATCGAGATGTTAGTCGCGGACTCCGACAAGTGCGGCAGACACGTCAACGTAAGAATCTACCACGAATCGAGAGGGATGGACGAACCAGTAAAGTCTCAGATCGAGTCGCTGGCAAACAAGTTTTACGAGACGCTGTCGAGAAGCGGGGGAGCGGGACGGGTTACGGTCGAACGGACACCTTTGACGCCCGGATTCCGCATGTGACCAGCGCTTTTCGCGGTCCCGCCGACGTCGCGGCCTCCAGCGTCACTCCTCCGTCGTGTCGAGCACCGGGAAAGCGTCGACCCGCGCCGGGTCGAAGGTCGACGTCGAGTTCGTCCGTTTCCTCTGATTTTGCGACCGCGACCGCCGAGTACGGGCTCCCGCTGGTGCGCGATCCACGCACCGGCCTGTCCGAGGCGGTCCGCGCCCGCCCGAAGTGATCAGTCGTCGAAATGGCGCTCTGGCGGAAGCTCGCCGTGCGAGAGCACGCGGAGCAGCTTGAGCGTGCCGACGCCGTCGCTCTCCGCCACGGCGAGAACGTGCCCCGACGGATCCATCAGGCGCACGCGGCGGCCGCGCGGGTACGGCGGCGCGCGCAGCCGCGACAGATCGGCTGGCCCGGGCGTGTGTCCGTGCGCGACGCGGCGCGAGAGCTGCGCGTCGAGCCGCAGCTCGGCGAGCCCGTCCAAGGCGCGGTCGAGCGGCTTGAGGTGCCGCGCCAGCTCGTCGCGGCCCTGCTTCGCCGCCGCCATCAGCTCGTCCACTCCTACAGATTCGTCGATGCCGAAAGGCCCGACGCGCGTCCGCCGCAGCTCGCGCAAGTGCGCGCCGCAGCCGAGCCGCGCGCCGAGATCGTGCGCCAGGGTGCGCAGGTACGTCCCCTTCGAGCAGCGTACGAAGATGCCGCAGTCCGGCGGCTGGAAGAACGTCATACGCGCCTCGTCCACGTTCACCGTGCGGGGCTCGCGCTCCACCTCTTCCCCGGCGCGCGCCAGCTCGTAGAGGCGCTTTCCCTCGACCTTGCGCGCCGAGTACATCGGCGGAGTCTGCTCGATGAGCCCGACGAACGAGCGAAGAGCTTCCTGGACGCGATCCTCGGTCACCCCGTCGATCGGGCGCGTCTCCAGCACCCGTCCCGCGGCGTCCTGCGTATCGGTGACCTGTCCGAAGCGGACGGTGGCCTCGTACTCTTTCTCCCCGTCGGCGATGAAGCCTGCGACCTTGGTGGCCTCGCCCACGCAGATGGGCAGGACGCCCGTCGCCGTCGGATCGAGCGTGCCCGTGTGCCCGACGCGTTTCGCCTTGAACAGGCCCTTCACGCGTCGCACGACGTCGAACGAGGTGGGCCCGCTCGGCTTGTTCACCACCACCACGCCGCTCAAGTCAGGCATGGATCTGCTCCAGCGCCTGCGCGACCTCGGCCGCGATGCGCGCGCGCACGGCCGCCTGGTCCCCCTCGATGGCGCATCCCGCCGCGTTCTTGTGGCCGCCGCCGCCGAACCGCTGCGCGATGGCCGACACGTCGACGTTCCCGCGCGAGCGGAAGCTGACGCGCCAGGCGTGCGACCCGTCCTCCGGTTCGCGGAACGCCGCGGCGACCTCCACCCCGACGATCGAGCGCGCGTAATTGATGAACCCGTCGGTCAGGTCGAGGTGCGTCCCCGTCCGCGCGACCATTTCGCGCGTGATGGTGATGGTGGCGAGCTTGCCGCCTGGCGCCACTTCCAGCGTGTTCAGCACCTCGGCCAGGAGCTTCATGCGCGCGAGCGGCTGCTGCTCGTAGACGCGCACGGTCATCTCCCACGGATCCACTCCGTGCTCGAGCAGCTCGGCGGCGATGCGCAGGCACTCCGGATCGGTGGACGAGTAGCGGAAGCACCCCGTGTCGGCGAGGATGCTCGCGTAGATGCATTCGGCCGCGTCGCGGCTGAGCGGATGCGAAAGGCCCTGGATGATCTTGTAGGCGAGGATGCCGACCGAGGCCGCCTCCGGGTCGACGTAATTCAGATCGCCGAACGGCTCGGTGGTGATGTGGTGGTCGAGGTTGAGCAAGACGCCCCGCCGCGGCGCGGGCGGCACGTCGGGGCCGAGCCGATCCGCGCTCCCCGCGTCGGTCGCCACCGTGACGTCGTACACCGCGTCGGCAGGAAGCGTCTTCGCGACGCCGTCGGCGCCGGCGAGGAAGCGGAAATTGTAGGGCAGCTCGTCCGGATTGTAGACGGTGACGTCGCGTTCCATCTCGCGAAGCGCGCAGCCCAGCGCCAGCGCGCTTCCCAGGGCGTCGCCGTCGGGGCCGCGGTGCATGGTGAGCAGGATGCGTCGCGCCCCGCGCAGCGCCTCGACCGCGCGCGGCAGGTTCTCGGCCGGCTTCCATTCCCGCGCGTTCTTCACGCCCCGGTTCTTGGCCTTCACGAAACCCCCGCGCCTCGAAGGCGCGCACTCTACTCGTCTTCCGGGACCTGCTGCTCGGCCCCGTGCCTGCGGGCGTCCTGCTCGTGCACCTCGCGGAGGAGCCGCTCGATGCGGTCGCCGCGATCGATCGCCTCGTCGTACGTGAAGTGGAGATCGGGCACTACCCGCAGCCCCAAGGTCCCGCCCACCTCGCGGCGGAGCCACCCGCGCGCAGCCTCGATGCCTCGGGCGGTCTGCGTGCGCACCGCGGCCTCGCCGTGGACAGTCCAGTACACGCGCGCCTCGCGCAGATCGGGCGACATCTTCACGCCCGTGATGGTCACCAGGCCCACCCGCGGGTCCTTCAGCCCCCGCGCGAACAGCTCGGCGAGCTTCTGCTGCAGCAGGTGTCCCACTCGGTCGGGCCGGCTGTGGGTGGCCATCAGGATTCGTCCTTCCGGACGGGGAGGTCCTCCTCGCGCAGGTACTCGCGGAGCGCTTCCTCCTCTTCCCGCCGCGCCGCCTTCTCGTCGGCGGGCTCCGGATCGAGCCGCGGCTTGTCGAGCAGGTCGCCGTGCATGGTCGAGTACGTCTGGATCTCCATCTCGCGCGAGACGAGGTCGGCCACGCCGAGCATCTCGACGTCGCGCACCACCTTGTCGAGCACCTCGTTGACGAAGCTGCGGTCGTTGGCCACGGCCGAAAGCCCCAGGACCGCCCGCTGCCAGACGTCGTTCTCACCCACCTCGGCGATGCTCACGTTGTAGCGGGCGCGCACCCGGTCCGTGATCTTGCGCACCACGTGGCGCTTCTCTTTCAGGGAGCGCGCTCCCGGCACCACCAACGTCAGTCTGAGGACGCCAACGACCATGTCCACCCAACCGCAAGCCGCAAGCCGCCAGCCGCGAGCCGCTTACGTCAGGCTCGGCCTGATCGTCTCCAGCTCGTACGCCTCGATGATGTCGCCTTCCTTGAGGTCGTTGAAGTTCTCGATCCCGATGCCGCACTCGAAGCCCTTGTCGACTTCCTTCACGTCGTCCTTGAAGCGGCGCAGCGAGGCGATCTTGCCGGTGAAGATGGGCTTCGAATCGCGCAGCAGGCGCACCATCGCCGTGCGCGTGACCTTCCCGTCGGTGACCGAGGAGCCGGCGATGGTGCCCAGCTTGGGCACGTTGAAGAGCTGCTGCACCTTGGCGTGGCCCACCACCTTCTCGCGGATGATGGCGTCGAGCAGGCCCTCCATCGCGAGCTTCACGTCGTCGAGCGCCTCGTAGATGATCGAGTAGTGCTTGATCTCCACGCCCTCGGCGGCGGCGCTCTCGTCGGCCCCGGACTCGCTCTTCACGTTGAAGCCGACGACCAGCGCCTTCGAGGCGGCGCCGAGCATCACGTCGCTCTCGGTCACGTTGCCCACGCCCGAATGGATCACGTCCACGCCCACCTTGGGAGTGGCGAGCCGGGTCAGCGCCGTCTTGAGCGCCTCGACCGAGCCCTGCACGTCGGCCTTGACGATCACCTTGAGCGTCTTGGCCTGGTCCTTCTTGCCCCGGGCGAGCAGGTCCTCCAGCGAGAGCTTGTTCGACTTGGAGAGGTCCTTCTCGCGCGCCTTGAGGGCGCGGTGCTCGGCGATGGTCGCCGCCGCGGTCTCGTCCTCGACGACGTTGAACTCGTCGCCCGCGCCCGGCGCGCCGTCGAGGCCGAGGACCTCGACCGGGAACCCGGGCGGCACGTCGTCCACCTGCTCGCCGTGCTCGTTCATCATCGCGCGCACGTGCCCGGAGTGGATGCCGGTCACGATCGGGTCGCCGACGTGCAACGTCCCGTCCTGCACCAGGACAGTGGCGACGGGCCCGCGGCCCTTCTCCAGCTTGGCCTCGACCACCACGCCCTTGGCGGGCCGGCGTGGATTGGCCTTCAGCTCCAGCACCTCGGCCTGCAGCAGGATGGCCTCGAGCAGCTTCTCCAGCCCCTCGCCGGTGCGCGCCGACACGGGGATCATCATCGTG
>JBJMQJ010000162.1:0-8344 GCA_045802765.1 Myxococcales bacterium | reverse complement strand
GGCCGGCGCGCGCGGCTCGGCCGGCCCGCCGCCGCCGCGGCGCTCGCGCCGCTCGTCCACATCTGCGCCGCGTCCAGGTACCTCGCGGCGCACCTGGCGGCGCGGCCCCGCCTCATCGACTTGCTGCCGCTGCTCGCGGTCCGCACGCGCACGCCGCAAGAGGCGCTTGCGGCGGCCGTGCGCCACGCGGATGCGCCCGACGCGGAAGCGCTCTCGCGAAGGCTCCGCCGCCACAAGCTGGTCGAGGTGCTCCGCATCGTCCTGCGCGACCTCGGCGGCCAGGCTTCTCTTCCGGAGTCGGCACGCGAGCTGTCCTGGCTGGCGACGTCGGTCCTGGAGGCGGCGGTGCGGTTCCACTACGCGCGGCTATGCGGGCAGCACGGCCCGCCGGATGGTCGCTCGGCCGTGGGCCCGTCCGGCTTCTGCGTGCTCGGGATGGGCAAGCTGGGCGGCACCGAGCTGAACTTCTCCAGCGACGTGGACCTGCTCTACGTCTACGACCGCGATGGCCGCACCCAGGGTCCCCAGGCGATCGACCATTTCGCCTTCTACGCCCGGCTCGCCGAGGAGGTCACGCGCGCGATCGGCGCGACGCCGTTCATCTTCCGCGTCGACCTCGACCTGCGTCCCGAGGGCCGCAGCGGACCGATCGTCAACTCCCTGCGCGCTCTCGAGCTCTACTACGAGGCGCAGGGAGCGCCTTGGGAGCGCTTCGCGCTGCTCAAGGCGCTGCCCATCGCCGGCGACCTGGCGGTGGGCGAGGACGGGCTGCGCCGCCTCGCTCCGTTCGTCTGGCGCAAGTACCTCGACCTCGGCGCGGTGGAGGAGATGCGCGCGCTCAAGGCGCGGGCCGAGCGCGAGGCGGGGCGGCGCGGCAAGCAGGACCTGAAGCTGGGCCCGGGCGGCATCCGCGAGGTGGAGTTCTTCGTGCAGGCGCTGCAGCTCTTGCATGGAGGCAAGGACCGGAACCTGCGCGCGCGCGCCACCCTGCCCGCGCTCGAGCGCCTCCTCTTCGCCGGGCTCATCTCCAGCCGCGACCGCGACGAGCTGGCGGAAGCGTACGTGTTCCTGCGCCGGCTCGAGCACCGGCTGCAGATGGTGGCGGAACGGCAGACCCATGCGCTTCCCGACGATCCGGCCGAGCGAGCGCGCCTCGCTCGCCGGGCCGGGTATCCAGGCACCCGCGACGAGGCCGCCCAGGCCCTCGATCGCGACCTGCAGCTGCATCGCGGCCGCGTCGAGGCGCGCTTTCGCGACCTGTTGCGAGTCGCCGGCGGCGGCGCGCCCGACGCCGACCCGAACGCGACGCTCGCCGCGGACGCGCAGGCCGAACCCGAGGAACGCCTGCAGGCGCTCCGCGCGCTCGGGTTCCTCGATGCCGACGCGTCTGCTGCCGAGCTGACCCGACTCGCGCGCAGGCGCGAGACGCCGTTTGCGCCTGCTGCTTCGCCGGAGCTCCAGCAGCTCGCGCCGCGGCTCGTGCAGGAAGCCGCCGCGGCGCCGGACCCCGACCAGGCGCTGCGCCATCTCGCCGACCTCTTCGGCCAGCTCTCCAATCCGCGCGCAATCTCCGAGCTGCTCCTGGGATCGCCGCGCACCGCCCGGCTCCTCCTCTCGCTCTTCGGATCGAGCGACTTCCTCAGCCGCTCCTTGCTGCGCCATCCCGAGCTCATCGACCAGCTCGTCCACCGCGGCTCCGCGCCGCTCGTCCGGGCTCCCGAAGAGCTGCGCGCCGAGCTACGTGGCCGCCTGACGGGCGACACCGAGCACGACCTGACCGAGCTGCGCCGCTTTCGCCTCGAGGAGCTGCTCCGCATCGGCGTGCACGACGTCGCCGGTGCGCTGGATGCGGACCTGGTGCCGCAGCAATTGTCAGACGTGGCGGAAGCCTGCGTGGCCGCCTGCCTCGACCTGGCCACCGCCGAGGCGCGGCGGCGCGAGGGCGTCCCGCGCCACCCCGACGGCTCGCCGGCGAGCCTTACCGTGATCGGTCTGGGGAAGCTGGGGGGACGCGAGCTGGGCTACCACTCGGACCTCGACCTGCTCTTCCTCTACAGCGGACCCGGCGAGACCGACTGCGCCCGCCGCGCATCGAACCACGAACATTTCGCCCGCGTCGCGCAGAGGCTGATCAGCCACCTGACCTTGCCTTTGCGCGAGGGGAGCCTCTACCGCATCGACACGCGGCTGCGGCCGAGCGGAAGCGCGGGCCCGCTGGTCGTCTCCTTCGATGCGCTCGCCACCTACCATGCGCGCGAGGCGCGACTGTGGGAGCGGCAGGCGCTCTTGCGCGCCCGCGCGGTCGCCGGCGATCGGGAGCTGTTCGACCGCGCCGCGCGCGAAGTCCTCGAGCCGAGCCTCTTCCGAAAGCTCGACGCGAAGGAGGCCTCGCGCGAGCTGCTCGCCATGCGCGAGCGCATGGAGCGCGAGATTGCCGACGAATCCTTTGCCCGGTACAATTCCAAGCTCGGACGCGGGGGCCTCGTCGACGTGGAGTTCGCGGTGCAATTCCTCCAGCTCGTCCACGGCTCCTCCCATCGCTCGGTGCGCACCTCGGCAACCCTCGCCGCGCTCGCGGAGCTACGCCGCATCGGCCTGCTCGCCGAGTCCGACGCTGCTCCCCTCGCGCGCGGCTACCGTTTCCTCCGCCGGGTGGAAAGCCGGCTGCGCATCGTGCGCGACCGCGCCATCAGCCACCTCCCGACCAGCGGGCGGGAGCTGATCCTGCTGGCCCGGCGGCTGGGCTACAGCGGGCCGCGCGCGGGCGAGGAGCTTCTCGCCGACTACGAGCGCGAGACGCAGTCGGTGCGCGCCGCCTTCCTGCGCGTGCTGGAGGCGGCGTAGATTGCGCCCTTCGCCATGACGCTCCTCGCCGAGCGCTTCGCGGAGGTCCGCCCTCTGCTGGAGATGGAGGTGCAGCTCGCCCGCGCCGCGCTGCAGGCGCGAGGCCGGCTCCATCCAGACGACGAGGGCGCGCTCCGCTACGCGCTCTCGCTGGCGCGCTGCTGGCACGTGCGCGCTCCCGACGGCCGCGACGTCGCCGTGTCCGCGTTCGTGCGGCCGCTCCGCGAGCGCCTCCAGCACCTGCTCTGGCCGCTGCTCGATCCCGGCCGCGAGCAGGTGGCGGCGCCGCACGAGCTGCTTCCCGCCGCGCGCGAAGCCGCCCGCGCGGCGCGAGACACCCGCGACGACGTCGCCAGGCGGCTCTCCCACCGCCTGCCGGTCGAGTCGCTCGACCGCGAGATCCGCGAGCGCCATCTGGTCCTGGTGTGCGGCGGCGGCGGCGGGACGGGCTACGTCCATCTCGCCGCCTTCGCCCTCCTCGAGGCCGCCGGCCTGCAGCCTGCCCTCATCGCGGGCAGCTCGATGGGCGCCATCCTCGGGCTGTTCCGCGCACGGGAGAAGCGATTCGATCTGGCCCGGATCCCCGAGATCCTGGCGGACCTCACCTACCGGAAGATCTTCCGCATCGTCCCGCAGCCGAGCGTGTACGGCTTGCCGGGGCCGCTGCGGCTCCACCTGCGCGCGGCGATCGGCCATTGGTTCCGCCATCCCGACGGGACCATGCTGCGCATCGCCGAGCTGCCCATCCCGCTCCTGGTGACGGTCACCGGCATCCGACGTGGCAAGCTGCCGCGGCCGCTCGAAGACTACGAGTCGCTCTTCTCCGTGACCGAACCGGACCCGGAGCGTTGGGGCGTGCAGGCCCTGCACCGCAACGTGCAGCGGCTCACGCAGGCGATCCAGGAGCTCGCGCGCATCCCGCGGCTGACGCAGAAGCTGGTCTTCGGCGCTTCCGAGGAGACGAGGCAGGCGGACGCGATCGACATCGCGGGATTCTCCGCCTCGGTGCCCGGGGTGATCCACTACGACGTCCTGCGCGACGACGCGCGCATGAAGGAGCTGCTCGATACGCTCCTACGGCGGCACAACCTGCTGCGCCTCTGCGACGGAGGCGTGTCCGACAACGTGCCGGTGCGCTCCGCCTGGCAGCACGTCCAGCGCTCGGGCCTCCCCGGCACCGGCAGCCGGAACACGGTGGTGCTCGCGCTGGACAGCTTCGCCCCGCGCCTGCTCACGCCGCTGTGGTACCCGCTGCAGAGCATCGCCGCGCCGGCGGTGGTGCGGAACCGCCCCTACGCGCACGTCTACAAGGCGTTCCGCAAGACGCTCTCGCCGCTGGCGCTGCTGCCGTCGCAGCGGTCGCTGCAAACCGTGGTCGACACCGCCAAGGACGAGCTGCTCAGCGAGGTGCCCGTCCTGCAGCGGCTGCTCGCCCCGATCCCGGCGATGTGCTAAGAGCGCGCGTCCGAGCGGAGGCACACCGTGGCCGCGAAGAAGGTCGAGAAGATCCGGGGCGTCGACTTCATCTGGATGGACGGCCAGCTGGTGCCCTGGGCGGACGCCAAGGTCCACGTCCTGACCCATTCGCTCCACTACGGGGTCGCGGTCTTCGAGGGGATCCGCTGCTATCCCCAGCCCGACGGCCGCGGCGCGATCTTCCGCCTGCGAGAGCACATCCGGCGCCTGTTCGAGTCGGCGCACATCTGCCTGATGGAGATGCCGTACTCCAAGGAGCAGGTCGCCGAGGCCTGCAAGGAAACGCTGCGCGGCAACAAGCTGAACGAGGCGTACCTGCGCCCCATCGCGTACCACTCGGACGGGCTGATGGGCGTCGGCGCGGTGAACCCGGTCAAGCTCACGGTGGCTGCCTGGTACTGGGGCGCCTACCTCGGCGACGAGGGGCTCAAGAAGGGCATCCGCGTGAAGATCAGCTCGTACACGCGCATGCACATGAACTCGGATCCGACCCGCGCCAAGGTGACCGGGCACTATCTCAACAGCGTGCTCGCCAAGCGCGAGGCGCTGGTGGCCGGATACGACGAGGCGATCCTCCTCGACCAGCAGGGGTACGTCGCCGAGGCCACGGGCGAAAACGTCTTCGTGGTCCGCGACGGCACCCTCTACACGCCTCCCGTGGCCGGCGGCATCCTGGAAGGGATCACACGCGAGACGATCCTGCGCATCGCGAAGGAAAAGGGGATCCCGGTCGAAGAGCGCCGCTTCTCCCGCGACTACCTCTATTGCGCCGACGAAGCGTTCATGTGCGGCACCGCGGCCGAGATCACTCCTGTACGCGAAGTTGACGACCGCCGCATCGGCATCGGCGAGATGGGGCCGCTGACGAAGGAGATCCAGGGCACCTTCTTCCGCGCGGTGCGCGGCCTGGAGCCCCGCTACATCGAGTGGCTCACGCCGGTCTAGCTCCACCACGTGAGAGCAGGCAGGCGACCGCCGCGAGGAAGCGTGCTCGCGGCGGAATGTCACGTGACCCTCGCAGGTTGCGAATACCGGGCGCGCCGTGGCGGGAGGTGGTCGGACCTCCGACGCGGTGTTTCCCGGTGATGACGCACTGAGCCGTGATTTCCGGACAGCAATGCTGTTGATTGACAGGAATCGCTCGCCTGCCCGTCTGCATTTCGTGCAGGTATATCAAGGGGTTGCAAAAGGAGCAGCACCGTGAGCCGCACCCGGTACCTGGACCTGGACGATCGCACAGAGGACGCTCGGCAGCTGATGCGCGAACGACCGCGCGAAGCTCGCGACTTCATGGAGAAGTACGAGCTGTCCTGGGTCTACCACGAGAACGCGCTCGAGGGGATGGTCCTCACCCACGCCGAGCTGCGCCAGGCGTTCGAGCCGACCGGGATCGCCGACAGCTCGATGGTCCATACGTATACGGAGATCCGCAACCAGAAGGCGGCGATCGAGTACGTGAAGCACGAGGCCCGATCGAAGCAAACCCGATACACGCAGACGCTCGTGAAGAAGCTCTACGAGATCCTCTACCAGGGGCTGCCCAACCGGATGCCGGTCGCGCTGCGGCGCGACATGCCGCTGCACCGCACCTACTTCCACGACATCGTGCAACCCGTGCAGATCCAGCCGGCGCTCGAGCAGCTCTTCGACTTCATGAACAGCGAGGAGTTCCACCGCCTGCATCCCATTCGCCAGGCGACGCACTCCCACCACCGGTTCATGGAGATCTTCCCCTTCAGCGATCTGTCCGGGAAGGTGGGGCGGATGATGATGAACCTCATCCTCATCCGGCACGGCTACATGCCGGTCATCGTCCATGTCATGGACCGGCAGAAGTACTACGACGGGCTGCGCCTCCCCGCGACGCAGTTCGGGCACGTGGTCATGGACGCCATGGACAACTCCCTCGACAACGCGTACCGCTACTTCATCCCCGGCTGGAACGAGATGTCGCGCAAACGAGCCGCGAGCGAATAGTGGAGGGGACACCATGTTTTTATGGTGTCCCCCATCTGCTCGTATGCCATTGGGTCGTATGCCATTGGGGGACACCATAAAAACATGGTGTCCCCTCCCAAAAACATGGTGTCCCCTCCTCTGTCAGGCGGACTAGACTCCCGCCCATGCTCCTAGGCGCCCACGAGAGCACCGCTGGCGGCCTGCACGAGGCCTTCGCCCGCGCCCTGGCCGACGGCCCCGAGGCGGTCCAGATCTTCACGAAATCGAGCCGGATGTGGCGCTCCAAGGAGATCACGGCCGCCGACGCTACCCAGTTCCGCGCGGCGGCAACGCTTCCCGTCTCGGTCCACTCCAGCTACCTGGTGAATCTCGGCGCCGACGCTGGGGACCTGCGGGAAAAGTCCATCGCCGCCTTCGTCGACGAGCTCCAGCGCTGCGACCTTCTGGGCATTCCGCACCTCGTCGTGCACCCCGGCGCAAACGCGGACAAGCCGCGCGGGCTCGGCAACGTGGCCGAGGCGCTGGATCGCGTGTTCGCCGCGCACCGCGGACGGTGCCGGGTGCTGCTCGAGACCGCCGCCGGCCAGGGGTCGGCGCTGGGCAGCCGGTTCGAGGAGCTGCGCGAGATCCGCGACCGGTGCAAGAGCCCGGACCGCGTGGCCGTCTGCGTCGACACCTGCCACGTCTTCGCCGCGGGATACGACATCGCCTCCGAGCGGGGGTACGCGTCGACCTTCGAACAGTTCGACCGGCTGCTGGGCCTCCCGGAAATCGAGGCGTTCCATCTCAACGACAGCGTGAAGCCGCTGGGGTGCCGGGTCGATCGACACGAGCACGTCTGCAAAGGCGAGATCGGTCCGCTCGCTTTTCGCAACCTCGTGAATGATGAGCGGTTTCGTGAGGTTCCGGGCTATCTCGAGATCCCTCCCGAGGGGAACCGCGCCTGCCTGCTGCGCCTGAAGAAGCTGCGCGTCGGGGCGTCCTCGGGCCGGGGTCCGAGGCGCGTTGCGCGGGTCCCCCGGGCCCAGTAAGGTCCCCACCTTCATGTCCCCGCCCTCGCCGCAGGCCGAGCGGCTCGAGACCGCCGAATCGGACGACCAGCTGCGCTTCCGGCTGCGGAAGCTCCTCTCCGTCGCCCGGTCGCACAAGCGGGCGCTCGTGCTCACGCACGACAACCCGGACCCCGACGCCGTGGCGAGCGCCTGCGGGCTAGCGTTCCTGCTCGAGCATGGGGCGCACGTACACGCGCAAGCGGCCTACGGCGGCATCATCGGACGCGCGGAGAACAAGGCGCTCCTCAAGGTGCTGCACCTGCCCATCCAGCCGGTCGGGCGGGTGGAAGCTTCCCAGTTCGATCTCGTCTGCCTGGTCGACACCCAACCCGAGGTCGGGAACTATTCGCTCGCCGCACGGTCCGCGCCCGAGCTGGTCATCGACCATCACCCGGCGCGCCCTGCCTCGCTGATGTCGGCTTTCCACGATGTGGGCGGACCGGCCGGCGCGACCTCGACGCTCGTCACGCAGTATCTGCGCGCCGCGCGGCTCGTCCCGGGACCTGCCCTGGCGACCGCGCTGTTCTACGGCATCAAGAGCGACACCCGCGATCTCGGCCGCGAGGTCGAGGGCGCCGACGTGGATTGCTACAACTGGCTCTTCCCTCACGTGGACAAGCAGGCGCTGTCGCGCATCGAGCACCCGCAGGTTCCGGCGCGCTACTTCGCCGCCTACCACACCGCCTACGAGCGAGCCCGGCTGCACGGCAACGGGCAGGCGTGCGTCGTCGATCTCGGCGAGGTCTACGTTCCGGAGATCGTGCCGGAAGTGGCGGAGCGCCTCGTCAGCCTGGAGGGCCTGCGCTGGTCGCTCGCCACCGGCGCCTACAAGGGCGAGCTGTATCTGTCGCTGCGGCTGAACGATCGCCGCGTGAACGCCGGGAAGGTGGTGCGCGAGGTGTGCAGCGCTTTCGGCGGCAGCGCGGGCGGGCATGGCGCCATGGCCGGAGCACGCATCCCGCTCGACGGCCGCACGCAGGAGCAGCTGGCGCAGGAGCTGGCCGCGGCCTTCC
>JBJMQJ010000161.1:0-21223 GCA_045802765.1 Myxococcales bacterium | reverse complement strand
GGACGAAGTGGTTCGAGTTCCCCACCGTGATGCCGTCGATCCAGTTCCCGTAACCCGCGTTGCGGAACAGGACGATCCCCGGATTCTCCCTGCGGAGATCGTCGACGACCTCGCGTTGCGTCCGCGGAGTGCGCGCGTAGATCAGCTGGTGGAAGCGCGAGCACGACGGCTTGTCGAAGAGGTAGTACCAGACCCCCTCCGACGTCAGGGTGAAGAAGCACCGCTGGGAGCGGATCTCGGGTCCCAGTCGCGCCGCCGATTCCTGCAGGTCTCCCGTCAGCTCGTTCGCGTCCAAGGTCCGCTGGCCGGATCGGTACTCGCCCAGCTTCGTCCAAGCGGCGGTCGGGTCGAACTGCGCGGGACCTCCGCCGAAGACGAGCAGCGCGGCCCCGGCGGCCACGATCAGCGGCGATCGCGCGCCGGGCTGCGAACGCCCCGCTACCCACCACCGGACCGCGAGCGAGACCAGCAACGCCGTGGCCAGGATCGCTCCTAGCGCCAGGTGGGGACTGTCCGGACGGTCGATCCAGGTCTTGGTCGAGGCGAGAGACAACACGAGAAGCGTCCAGATGTCGGCGTCGGCGCGCAACGAATCGCGCCACCCGGAGCTGCGAACCCTGGTCCCGAGATAGACGACGACCAGCAAGTGTGCGCCAGCGATGGGCCAGAAGTACCGCTGCTTCAGAATCGAGGTTTGCAGGATCGGCTGCGCCCAGATCCATCCACCGACCTCGATCCAGTACATGACCGTCGAGAGCATCGCCCGCACCTGCGAGCCTCCCAGGCTGACCAGGAGCACGGCGATACCGGCGGCGATCCCGGGCGCCGCTCCGCGAAGCCACGCATTGAGAGTCTTCCTGCCCTGGGCGGCCGCGATGCCCGACACGGCGGCGAAAACGCCTCCGAACGCAACTGCCTCCGAGTAGTTGTACAGGAGCGCGAGCGGGAGCGATGCGCCGATGGCGAAAGCCAGCGCGGTCTGCCGCCAGGTGCGCGCCTCGCCGCGAGGGCCGGCGCCGAGAAACCGCAGCGTCGCCGCGGTCTGGCAGAAGCTCGCCAGGCTGCGGGGAACCGTCACGACATAGAAGAACGGATGAGCGAGGCAGAACGCCGCCAGCGCGGCCGTCCGGATGCGGCGCTCGCCGGGCGCGGCCCATCTCAGGACCTCGAAGACCAGCCAGAGCAGCGCGATCCAGGTGCCGGCTTCCTCGGCCATGAGGAATGCCCGCGCGACCGCGATCCCGTGACCCGGCCGGCTCACCAGGTCCGCGGCGAGGGAAGGCAGGACGTCCATGCCGAAGCCGTGGATGAGGAAGGTGCGCTCGAACGGGTGCGCCAGCTGGCGGAAGGCGGGCTTGAATCCGAGCGTCTCGCCTTCGTGGAAGAGGTCGTAGACCGGCCCCGCCGGATTGCCGAGGCTGTTGTTCACCACGAACGCCGCGAAGAGCACGAGCCCGGCGGAGAGCGCCACCCGCGGGCGCGAGAGCGTCGCAAGCGCGCGGCCGACCCAGGCGCGCGTGCGATCCGCGTCGAACCGGGCCAGCAAGAACGCGAAGAGGACCCCCAGCGCCAGGCCGGAAAAGTAGACGATCGCGTTCCCCACCGCTGGATAGCCGGCGATGCTCGACGGCGAGACGATGGGAGGCGCGCCGCTCCTCGCGGGCCGGTAGAGCCAGCGCGCCGCCCACGCGCTCGAGGCGATACCCGCCGCCGCGGCAGGCACCAGATGGAAGAGCGTGGGCCGCCTCGGCATCGGCCGCGTATCCTATCCTTGCTTCGCCTCCCTCAGCAGCAACGCCAGCGCGGCGCGATCGAGCTTGCCCGTCTCCGTGCGCGGCAGCGCGCCGAGCAGCACGAACCGGCGCGGCACCTTGAAGCCGGCGAGGCGCGCCCGGCAATGTGCGCGCAGATCCGATTCGTCGAGCGGCCGGCGCGCGACGACCGCCGCGGACGCCACCTGGCCGAGGTGCTCGTCGGGCCACGGCAGCACCGCGCACTCGACCACGTCGGGATGTCCTCGCAGGGCCGCTTCGACCTCGGCGGGATACACGTTCTCGCCGCCGCTCACGATGAGGTCCGACCGGCGCGCGTGTACGACGAGCCGGCCGCGGGCGTCGATCCCGCCCAGGTCGCCGGTGCGGAACCAATCGCGCAGCGGGGGCTCGCCGAGGTACCCGAGCATCGTCGTCGGCCCGCGCACCTCGATCTCGCCGCCGACGACGCGGACGTCGACGCCGGGCAGCGGCCAACCGGCAGTCGTGCCGTCGGCGTCGCCGAGCCGCTCGGCGGTCACTTGCGAGGCAGCCTCGGTGAGGCCATAGGTGTGCAGCACGGGAAGGCCAGCGGCACGGGCGCGCCCGAGCAGCTCGGCGGGCGCCGGACCACCTCCGACGAGCACCGCGCGCACGGTCGCGGGAAAACGGTCGCGCGCCTCGAGCAGGCGCTGCAGCGTGGCAGCGACCAGGCTCGCGTGCGTGACGCCGCCCGCCAGCGCCTCCGCCGCGGCCGGCGCGTCGAATCGGCGGTGCAGGACGAGCGTTGCGCCGGCGACGGCGCAGCGCACGGCGGTGGCGATGCCGCCGACGTGGAAGAGCGGCAGGTTGCACAGGTACGAGGATCCGCCGTCGATGCGGAGAGTCTCGATCGAGGCGCGTGCGCTCGCCTGATGAGCGCCGATCGTCAGTTGCGCCGCCTTGGGCTTTCCGGTCGTGCCGGAGGTGAACAGGAGCGTGTGGACGCGCGCCGGATCGAGGGCGCGTGGCGCCGCGCGGCGGGCATCGGCCTCGAACCCCTCCAGCGGGGTCGCTCCGGGCAGCGCGCCCAGGCGCAGCGCGGGTCCGAGGCGATCGAGCAGGGAAGGAAGCTCGGCGTCGGCGAGGCGGGCATTCAGGACCGCCAGCTCGACGCCGGCGCGCGCGGCGGCGTGCAGCAGCGCGACCAGCTCGGGCCGGTTCTCGCCGCGGACCACCGCGCGCCGCGCGCCGCTTGCCAGGAGCGCCCCGTGCCACCTGCACACCAGGGCGTCCAGATCGCGGTACGTCGAGATGCGTTCCTCCCAGACCAGGGCGGGCGCGTCGGGGCGCAGCCGCGCGGCGCGCGCGACCGGACATTCGATCACTGCGCACCCAGGCCGGGCGTCCGCGGAAGCGCGATGCGCCCGCGTGCGGGAGCGGCCGGGTCCTCGCAGACGTCGGTCTCCAGCAGGCGGCCCGTGGCAAGGCCCGCGTCCGGCATCGGCCCCTCGGCGAGCAGGGCGGCGGCGAGCTGCGCCGCACCCAGGCGTCCCAGGCATCCGTCCAAGGAAGTGGTCACGATGACGCGCAGCCCGCGCGCGCGGGCTCGCCTCGCCCAACCCAGCGCAGGCAGCAGGCCTCCCAGCACCATCGGCTTGAGCACCACCGCGTCGACCGCGTCGAGCAGCTCGCCGTTCGAACGAGGCACCGACTCGTCGGCGGCGATCGCCACCGGGGTCGCGCCGCGCAGCCTGCGCAGCGAATCGACCTCCGCCGATGGTTGCTCGCACAGCTCGACGGAAAGGTGGGCCAGGCGCCGCAACGCGTTCAGCGCCGACGCTTCGGTCCACCCGCCGTTTGCGTCCAGGCGAAGGCGGACGTCGGGGCCCGCCGCGTCGCGCACGACGCCTGCGCGGGCGAGGTCGTCCTCGAGGGGCGCGTGCGCGACCTTCAGCTTGACCGTCGCGAATCCCCCGGCGGCGGCGGCGCGCGCTTCCCTCGCGAGCGCGGCCGGCTCGCGGGCCGTCAGCAGCGCGCTGACGGGAACTTCGTCTCCGGCGCGCGGCTGCAGCAGTCGCCGCAAGGGAACCGAGGCGCGCAGCGAAAGGTCGTCGAGGAGCGCCAGCTCGATGGCGTGCCGCGCCGCCGGCGTGGCGTCGAGCCAGCGCGGCAGCGCCACGTCCTCGAGCCGCTCCGGAGCGCGCACCTCCGCGAGCGCAGCCGCCGCGTCGGCCAGCGCGCGAGCGCACGCGGCGGCGTCCTCGGTTCCGAACCACGGCAAGGGAGCCGCTTCCCCGCGGCCCTCGTCGAGCCGGACCAGGAACCCGTCGCGCTCGCGCAGCTCGCCGTGCGCCGTGGACAGCGGCGCGCGCAGCCGCAGGCGGACGGGTTCGCAGCTCAGCTTCACAGGACGAGCCCCACGGCGAGCAGCCCGCCGTAAGCGAGGTGGAGCCGCGCGGTGCCGCCCAGCGCGGCGTTCAGCTCCGCTCCCTGGCCGCGCAGCACCAGGCGCAGCGGAGCGGCCGCGAGCGGAAGGGCGGCGAGCGGCAAGAGCACCCACGGCCGCGCGAAGGGGAGGAGCGCGAAGGGCGACGCGACAGCGACGGCGAGGAGCAGGACGTACTCGGCGCGCGTTCCCCAGGCGCCCAGCCGCACCGCGAGCGTTCGCTTGCCGGCGCGCGCATCGGTCGCGATGTCGCGCAGATTGTTGACCACGAGGATCGCCGTCGCGAGCGCGCCGACCGGGACGGCAGCGATCCAGGCTGCCGGCGGCGCGGCGTGGAGCTGCACGTAGGTGGTGCCGACGGTCGCCACCAGGCCGAAGAACACGAAGACGAACACGTCCCCTAGGCCGTGATATCCGAACGGCCACGGTCCCCCGGTGTACGCCCACCCGGCGGCGATCGAGGCGATGCCCGTGATCACGATTGGCCATCCGCCCACCGCGGCGAGGTAGATGCCGATGACGAACGCGATCGCGAACGTCGCCAGCGCGGCGGCGCGGACCGTGCGCGGAGCGACCAGGCCGCTCTGCGTCACCCGCCTGGGCCCGACGCGCTCGTGGGTGTCGGCCCCTCTCTGGAAATCATGGTAGTCGTTCGCGAAGTTCGTGCCGATCTGCAGGCACATCGCCGTGAGCAGCGCGGCGAGCGCCGGCAGCGGACGGAAGCCGCCTTGGGCCGCCGCCACCGCGGTGCCCACCAGCACCGGACCGACGGCGGCCGTCAGCGTGCGCGGCCGCGCCGCCAGGAGCCAGACCCGGAGCGGGACGGACGGAGCAGCTGTCCGGGCGAGAGGTTCCATCAGGGTCGCCGCGGGAACTTGGCGAAGTCGGGCTTGCGCTTTTCCTTGAAGGCGTCGCGCCCTTCCTTCGCCTCCTCGGTCATGTAGAAGAGCAGGGTGGCGTTGCCCGCCAGCTCCTGCACTCCGGCCTGGCCGTCCAGGGCCGCGTTGAAGGAGCACTTGAGCATGCGCAGCGCCATGGGCGAGAGCGCCAGCATCTCCTGGCACCACTTGATCGTCTCCTCTTCCAGCTTCTCCACCGGTACGACCGTGTTGACCAGGCCCATCTGCAGCGCCTGCTGCGCGTCGTACTGGCGGCAGAGGAACCAGATCTCCTTCGCCTTCTTCAGGCCCACGATCGACGCCAGCGTGCTGGAGCCGAATCCGCCGTCGAAGCTCCCCACCCTCGGGCCCGTCTGGCCGAAGCGCGCGTTGTCGGCCGCGACGGTCAGGTCGCAGACGACGTGCAGCACGTGCCCGCCGCCGATGGCGTAGCCAGCCACCATGGCCACGACGGGCTTGGGCAGCGAGCGGATCTGCTTCTGGAGATCCAGCACGTTCAGCCGCGGGACACCGTCCTTGCCCACGTAGCCCTGGTCGCCGCGGATGCGCTGGTCGCCGCCCGAGCAGAACGCTTCCTTGCCTTCGCCGGTCAGGACGACGACGCCCACCTCCGGGTCTTCGCGCGCGTCGTTGAATGCCCAGGACATCTCGAAGAGCGTCTGCGGGCGGAACGCGTTGCGGACCTCGGGCCTATTGATGGTGATCTTCGCGATGCCCTGCCACTTCTCGTACCGGATGTCCTCGAACCGGCGCGCTTCCTTCCACTGCGGCTTCATGTCCGTTCTCCTTCGCTCTCAAGTGAAGAACCCGAACGCTGCCTCCGCGTACGGGACGGGCGCCTCGAGATGGGGGGAATGGCCGCAGCCCGGCAGGATCCGCAGGCGTGCGCCCGGGATGCGCTCGGCCATGCTCCGCGCGATCTCGCTGAACTTCGCGTCGCCCTCGCCCGCGAGGAGCAGCGCCGGGACGCGCAACCGAGGCAGCTCGTCCCACAGCGATGGCTGCGCGCCGGCCCCGAGGTGGCGCAGCGCGGAGGCGAGCCCCGCGGCTGAGCTCCCCAGCCGCCGCTCGCGCAGCGCGGAAGCGAGCGGCGCAGCCAGAGCGCGAAGCCCCGACAAGGTCGGATGCTCTTCCCAGCGCGCGACGAAGGCGGCGACGCCCTCGCGCAGAGCGAACGCGGCAAGCCGGTCGTCCTGCGCGCGGCGCCGATCGCGCTCGGCGGGATCCTCGATGCCGGGCGAACCGCTCTCGAGGACCAAAGCGCGGACGCGCGCCGGATGCCGCAGCGCGAACGCCAGCGCGAGCCGCCCGCCCATCGAGTAGCCGGCGAGGAAGAACGGCTCGGACGGGAGCGCGTGCCGCAGCGCTTCGAGCGCGTCGTCCCAGCCGGTCGCCTCCGGGCTGGCGCCATGGCCGGGCAGGTCGGGCGCGATGACGCGGAAACGCGCACCCAGGGTGTCGCGGAGATGATCGAAGGCGCTTCCCGCCCCGGTGAAGCCGTGCAGGAGGGCGAGCGGCGCGCCCCTTCCCCAGGTGGCCGTTGCGAGCGTCACGGCGCCTCCAGCGCGGCGGCGACGATGCGCTGCAGCTCGCGGTGCTTCTCGACGTTCGCGCTCCGCTCGCTGCGCACCTCGACGAGCTGCAGCCCGTTTCCCAGTCCATCGCGCACGCAGGCGCGCAGGTCGGCCGCGGTGCGCGGGCGGGACAAGTGCGCGCCGCACAGGGCGGCCGCGTGGGCGAGATCGAGGCCGTGGGGCGTCGCGAACAGCTCCTCGAAATGCTCCGTCGCCTCCGCGATGGGAAGGAAGTTGAAGATGCCGCCGCCGTCGTTGTTGACTACCACCACCAGCAACGGGATGCCTATCCGGCGTGCGGCGAGCAGCCCCGACAGGTCGTGCAGCAGCGCGAGGTCTCCGAGCAGGACCGCCGCGGGTTGCCGCGTCGCCGCCGCGGCGCCCAGCGCGCTCGACACGATGCCGTCGATCCCGTTGACCCCGCGGTTCGCCAGGACCCGCGCCTCGCCTGCGGATGCCCACGCATCCACGTCCCGCACCGGCATGCTGTTGGAGACGAAGAGGAGCGCGTCGCGCGGCAGCGCGGCGGCCAGCGCGCGCGCCACCGACGGCTCGCAGAGCTGCGCCTCGGCCGCGAACGCCTCCTCCAACGCTCGGCGCGCGCGGCGCTCGGCTTCGAGCAACGCCTCCCCGGGCGGCGGCTCGCGCCGCTGGACGCGCCTGGCGAGCTCCGCGCAAGCTCGCACCGGATCGCCGCAGACGGCCAGCGACGCGGAGTGTCCCGGATCGAAGAGCGCGCCGTCCTCGGAGAGGCACAGCGTCCAGGCAGAGCTCGCGTCCAGCCATTGCTGGAGCGTTTTGGAGGTGAGCCCACCGCCCATGCGCACCACGGCTTCGGGACGGATGGCCGCGGCCAAGGGGCGGTGCTTCAAGAGCGAGTCGTAGTGCGCCACCGCGTCGGGGAGTCGGAACCGGACCTGCGACGCCGCTTCGGCGAGCACGGGATAGCCGAGCGACTCCGACAACGAGCGGACAGCGCGGGGCAGGTCGTCCCAGGCGTCGCGCGGTCCGCAGACGATCACGCCGCGCGGGCGGCGGGACAGCTCGCGGGCCGCCGCGTCGAGCGCCGCCTCGTCCGGCTCGAGTTTTCCCGGCGCGATTCGGACCGCCGGGGGGACGTCAGCCGGCTCCACTGAAAAAAAATTATTTTTTTTCGGGACGTCCGGGCGGGGTCGTGTCGGGGTGAGCGGAATGAGCGGTTCCCGGAAGGGCGCGTTGAGGTGGACAGGCCCTCGCGGCGGGCCCAGGGCCCGGGCAGTCGCGGCCGCCACAACCGCTCCGAGGTGCCGCAGCGCCTCCGGCGTGCCTTCCGGAACGCCCAGGTCCGCGAAGAATCGCACGTGCGCGCCGAAGAGGTGCTGCTGATCCAACGTCTGCGGCGCCCCGAATCCGTGCAGCTCGGGCGGCCGGTCCGCGGTGAGCGCGACCAAGGGGACGCGGCTCGCCTCGGCCTCGAGCAGCGCCGGATAGAAATGCGCGCCCGCGGTACCGGAGGTCGCCACCACGAGCGCCGGCTTTCCCGTCGCCTTCGCTGCCCCGAGCGCGAAGAACGCGCCGCTGCGCTCGTCGAGCACCGAGCGGACCGCGAGCCGCGGCTCGCCGGCGCAAGCGAGGGCGAGCGGGGTGGAACGGGATCCCGGGCAGATCACCGCTTCGGACGCGCCGGCCGCGCAAAGCTCGCCGATCAAGGCGCGCGCCCACGCTTCGTTGAGCCCGGCGCTCACGCCGGTGACTCCAGCGCGTCGAGCAGGGCGCGGGCCTTGAGCTGGGTCTCCATCCATTCCGACTCCGGCGAAGAGCCCTCCACGATGCCGGCGCCGAGGAACAGCCGCGCGGCGCCCGCGGAGAGCAGCGCGCAGCGGAGCGCCACCGCCAGCTCGGCGCGCGCCGGGCCGACGAGCCCGATCAGACCGGCATACAGCCCGCGGTCGAGGTCTTCGTGCTTTCCCAGGAAGCGCACCGCGGCCGCCGAGGGAACGCCGCCGACGGCGGGCGTGGGATGGAGGGCCGCGACCACGTCGGCGAGCCCCATGCCCGAGCGGAGGCGCGCCGCGATCGGCGTGTGGAGGTGGGCGACCGTGGCGAGCTCGCGCACCGCGGGGAGCGCGGGCACCTCGACCATCTCCGAGATGCCGCGTAGCCCGGAGGCGATGTGCTCCACCACCCACTCGTGCTCCCGCAGGTCCTTCGGGCGGCGGAGCAGCGCGGACGCTTCCGCGGGACGCGCCGAGCCGGCCAGCGCCTCGGTGCGCAGGTGCGGACCGTCGAGGCTGCAGAAGTTCTCCGGGGTCGCGCCGACGAAATCGGCGCCGCCGTCGCCCGCGAGACGGAAGATGCGGCACTGCGGATAGGCGCGCTCGAGGCGGGCGAAGAGAAGCTCCACCGCAGGCGCGGCCGGAACGTCCATCGTGCGCGCGACAACCACCTTGCACAGCTCGCCCCCGCGGATGCGCTGCAGCGCCAGGTCGACGAGCCCCTCCCAGCGCGCACGGCCGTCCTGCAGCACCGCGGCGCGCCGATGCGCAGGCTCGGGCACCGGACGATCCCTGTCAGGCAGTCCGGGCGCGTCGAATGCGCGGCGCGCGCCGTCGAGCGCCGCCTGCAGCGCGCCCAGCGTCGCTTCGCCCTCGGGCGCGAAGGCGGCCAGATGGGTGCGCCCGGCGTCCTCCCACACCAGCAACCGGGGCGCGGCGAATCGAACCTGCGCGAAGCCGGTCCACGCGGCACGCGACGGATCGAACGCGACCGCGCCGAACCAAGGACCCGGGGGCCTTGGGCGAGCGTCGGCCGCGCCGTCGAGCCATGTCACCCCATCTGCTCGGGACAGCGCGGCGAGCAGGGCGGCCAGCCCTCCCGCGCCCGCCTCCCGGCGCACCGCCTCGCCGTACGCGCCGACACGGAGGCCGCGCTCGGGGTGCGACCAGGAGAACCGGAGCGGACCGAGCGACGGCGGCGCCGCGCCCGGCCGCGCCTCGGCGCAGACGCCCGCGAGCCTGGGGACCGCGGCCGTGTCCAGCGCCATGTCCTCGTCGCTCCTTCCTCTTGCTCCCGGTGGGGGGACCCGCTACATACCACTTGTTTCAAAACGTTTTGAAGGCTCTGACGCAAGAGATTCGACCGCGCGTCCGCGACGCGACGCAGCGCAACCGGAGGTCCGTTGAAGCCAGCCGGCGAAGACGTCCGCCTCGTCGAGCGGCGGCCGGGAGCCCCGACCAGCGTCGTGCGCCTGCCCGGGCCGCGAGGTCCCGTCGAGCTGGGAGCGCGCGCATTCGTGGTGATGGCGGGTCCATGCGCCGTGGAGAGCGCCGCCCAGGTGGAGGAGGCCGCTCGAGCTGTCGCCGAGGCCGGTTGCGCCGTCCTGCGCGGCGGGGCGTTCAAGCCGCGCACCAGCCCCTACGCGTTCCAGGGCCTCGGCGCCGAGGGCGCCCGGTTCCTCTTCGACTCCGCCCAGCGCAACGGGCTCGCCGCGGTCACCGAGGTGATGGAGCCGGCGCAGCTTCCCGCGCTCGAGCGCGCCGCCCTGCTGCAGGTCGGCGCCCGCAACATGCAGAACTTCACTCTGTTGCAGGCGCTCTCGCGCTTGCGCCGGCCGGTCTTGCTCAAACGCGGACCCGCGGCGACGGTCGAGGAGTGGCTCCTCGCCGCCGAGTATCTCCTCGCGGGCGGGAACGACCAGGTGATCCTCTGCGAGCGCGGCATCCGCACCTTCGAAACGGCCACTCGCAACACGCTGGACATCTCGGCCGTCGCGCTGGCGAAGCAGCGCACCCACCTGCCGGTGGTGGTGGATCCGTCGCACGCCGCGGGCCGGCCGGATCTGGTCCTGCCGCTCTCGCTCGCCGCCGCGGCTGCGGGCGCTGACGGGCTCCTCGTCGAGGTGCACGCGCGACCGGAGGAGGCGCTGAGCGACGGCGCGCAGGCGCTCCGGCCGCGCGAGCTGCGCGGGCTGATGGACCGGCTCGGGCCGGTGCTCGACGCCGTCGGACGGGCCCTGTGGCGTCCCGAGCCGGCCCGCCGGGCGGCGCTGCGGTGAGCGAACAGGTTCGCGAGATGTTCGCCTCGATCGCGCGTCGCTACGACGCGGCGAACGAGGTCCTCTCGCTCGGCGTCCACCGGGCGTGGCGCCGCGCCGCGGTGCGGCTCTCCGGCGTGGTTCCCGGCGACCGGATCCTCGATTGCGCGACGGGCACGGGAGACCTCGCGCTGGCGTTCAAGCGGGCCGTGGGCCCGACGGGCGAAGTGGTCGGGACGGACTTCTGCGCGGAGATGCTGGAAACGGCGCCGGCCAAGGCGCGCCGGGCAGGTCTCCCGATCCGCTTCGAGGTGGCCGACGCGCTCGCGCTGCCGTACGCGGACCGCTCGTTCGACGTGGCCTCCATCGCGTTCGGCATCCGGAACGTCGACGATCCGGTGCGGTGCCTGCGCGAGATGGCGCGCGTCGTGCGCCGCGCAGGGCGGGTGGTGGTGCTCGAGTTCGGCCAGCCACGAGGCGCGTTCGGCGCCCTCTTCCGCATCTACAGCCGGCAGGTGATGCCGGCCATCGGCGGCCTTCTCACCGGCAACCGCTCCGCATACGAATACCTGCCGCGCAGCGCGGCGGCGTTCCCGGCCGGCGATCGCTTCCTGGCGCTGATGGACGAAGCCGGCTCGTTCTCGCAGCGGACCGCGACCCCGTTGCTTGCAGGAACAGCGTACGTCTACGTCGGCGTCGTCCGCCAGGCCTAGACCGAACCCGTCTGCAGCTCGCTGCCGCCTTCGGCGCGGACCCGGGCGATCTCCTCCGCCAGCACCTCGACCGTCTCGCGGATCTGCTGCTCGGTGTGCGTCGCGGTGATGAAGAACCGGAGCCGCGCGGCGGTCTCCTCGACGGCGGGATAGAGGATGGGCTGCACGTTGATGCCCCGCTGGCGCAGCGCCTCGCTCACTTGAAGACTGTGCAGCGAGTTCCCCAGGATGGCGGGCACCACCGCGCTGCCGCCGGCGAATCCGGTGTCGATGCCGCGCTCGCGCGCCACCTTGAGGAACAGCGCGCTGCGCTCGTGCAGCCGGTGCACCTTCTCCGGGTGGGCCTGGATCTGGCGCAACGCCTCGAGCGCCGCCGCGGCGTTGGCCGGCGAGATGCCCACACTGTAGACGAATCCCGGCGCCGTGTACTTGAGGAAGTTCACCAGCGTCTTCGATCCCGCCACGTAGCCGCCACACGAGGCGAGCGACTTGGACATGGTTCCCATCCACAGGTCCACGTCGGCCCGGTCGATCCGGTGGTGCTCGCCGATGCCGCGGCCCGTGGCGCCCAGGACGCCGATGGAATGCGCCTCGTCCACCAGGAGCAGCGCCTTGTACTTCTTCTTCAGCTCGACGAAGCGCGGCAGCGGCGTGATGTCGCCGTCCATGCTGTAGACGCCTTCGACCGCGATGAGCACGCGCCGGTAGTGCGGCCGCAGCTGCGCGAGCTGCTTCTCCAGCGCCTCGAAGTCGTTGTGCGGGAACGGCCGCCGCTTCGCGCCGGACAGCCGCGAGCCGCCCAGGATGCAGTCGTGCGCCAGCGAGTCGTGCAGGATGAGGTCCTGCGGGCCCATCATGTGGCCGATGACGGTCACGAACACGCCGTGGCCCGAGACGGTCACGATGGCGTCCTCGCACCCGAGGAAGCGCGCCAGCTCCTGCTCCAACTCGCGGTGCAGCGGCTTCTCGCCGCTCGCCACCCGGCTCGCGGACACGCTCGTCCCGTACCGCTCGACGGCGTCCTGCGCCGCCCGGGTCACCTCCGGATCTCCGGAGAGGCCCAGGTAGTTGTAGCTGGACCAATTGATCATCGTGCGCCCGCCGATCACCGAGGTGTCGTTGGTGACCCGCTCGTGCACGTTGAAGTACGGGTTCTTCAGGCCGAACGCCGCCACCAGGCCGAGGCGCTGCTCCAGCTCCTGCACCTCGGGGAACTGCTCGATGCGGTAGCTCGATTCGTCGATGGGCTGCCGGCTGGCGGCCGGCGGCTGGCGATCCGGATGCGGCTGGCGGCTGGCGGCTGGCGGCTGGCGGTCAGAGCCATTGGCCGTCGAGGTCGGCGTGGTCGCGATCGGGATCGAAGTGGACGTCGAGACATAGGTTGGCTTGGCGCCGGGGCCACGCGCGCGCAGGAAGCGCGGGTCGCGATGCCTGAACTCGCCTTCCACGCCGCGCGCCACCGCCAGCACGCGGCCGTCGCGCGACTGCAGCACGATGCTGCCGCGCACCGCCTCGCCCGCGGACTGCTCGAGCGTGAGCGTCGCCCGCAGCGGACCGTCGGGCAGCGGCTCCAGCTGGACGTACTCCTGGATGCCGACGGGGAAGCCCGCGCGCTCCAGCTGGGTCCACGCCCAGTATGCGGCCAGCTGGAAGGCGCCGTCGAGCGCCAGCGGATCGATCGCCCACCGCTTCCGCCGCGGCTCGCGGATCCAGTCCGCGGGACGGCTGGTCTTCACCCATCCGACGATCCCGCCAGGCGTGACCTGCTCGATCTCGACGATCGCCCGCAGCCGTGGCCCGTGGAAGGTGTAGCCGTCGTAGAACTCGGCGAGGGGGAGCGGAAGCTGCGCGGGAGCCGAGGGAGCCGGCGCAGGCGCGGCGGAACCGAGCGCGGGAGCGACGTCGGCGCCGACCGTCGCGAACCCGACGTAGCTGGGGACGCGCGCCGGCTTGCCATCCGCCGAAGCGGCGAGGCTCACCGACAGCTCCGCATGCGGGCGCGCGTCGCCCCGAACCGTGACGGTGAGCTGCGCGGCGTCGGCGATGCGGACCGGCTGCTTGAGCTGGAAGTCGCGCACCAGGATGGGCGAGCCCGCGCCGCCGGTCGCTTCCAGAGCCGCTGCGGCGACTGCGTCGAGCGCGGCGGCGAGCGGCAGCACCGGCTGGCCGGCGAGCTGGTGGTCCTCGAGGTAGACGTGCTCGCGCCGCGAGACGGCCATGCGCACGCGGTGCGCGGTCCGGCGCTCCGGCCGCGCCGTCGCGAGGAGCACGGGGCCGCTCGCGCCGGCCTGCAGCGCGGAGAGCAGGGCCTGCTCCCCGGTGCGGTCGTCGATGAACGGCACGCCCTGCTCGGCCAGCGCGGCGCGCGCGAACCCCGGAATCCGGGCGACCATGGCGGTGCCGTCCCACGGCGGATACTCCAGGGCCAACGCGCGCAGGCCCGGCCGCAGCGCGGGCAGGAGCCCGGCGGCGCAGGAGAGCGCCGCGTTCGCCGCCGAGTAGTCCACCTGCCCGGCGTTCCCGAAGCGTCCTGCCCAGGAGGAGACGAGCACGGCGGCGCGCAGCGGATCGCGCGCCGTCGCGGCGAGGGCATTCTCGAGCCCCCTCAGCTTGGGACCCAGGACGCGCAGCACCGCCGCATCGTCCTTCGCGGTAGCCGACCCGTCCTCCGCCACGCCCGCGGCGTGGACCAGCGCAGTGAAGGCGCCCAGCTCGGCGCGCGCCGCGTCGAGCGCCTCTCCCGCGGGAGTGGTCACGTCCCAACGGACGTACACCGCGCGGCCGCCGGCGGCGCGCACCGAGGAAAGCGTTGCCTCGACCTGCGCGTCGGCCGCCCGCCGGCCGACCAGCGCGAGCGCGCATCCCGAACCAGCCAGCGCGGTGGCCAGCCTGGCGCCGACGCCGCGAGCGCCGCCCGTCACCAGCACCACGTCGTTCGAGCCGAACGAGAGCGGCTCGCCGGCGTCCGCCGGCAGGAAGTCAGGCTCGTAGCGGCGCCCGCCTCCCAGGCCGACCTCGGGCGCCGCGTTGCCGGAGCGCAGCTCGGCGGCGAGCGCATCCGCCATCGCCTCGGCGCCGTCCGCTGGATCGCGATCGATTGCCGTGACCAGCTCCTCGATCCGCTCGCGCGCGAGCGCCTTGGCATGGCCGGAAAGCGCCGCGCCGAGCAGCGTACCGGCGCTCGTCCCGAGCTTCCCGTCCTGCGCGGTTCCCACCACGAAGGCGCCGGCATGGGCCCTCGCCAGCCGCTGCGACCAGAGGAGCGCGTCCCACGAGCCGGCGCCGTCCAGCGTCGGACCGGGGACGAGGCCGGCGAGGTGGACGATGGCGCCGGTGGGCCGGCCGGCGGCCGCCATGCCAGCTGAAGTGTCGAGATCGGCGATGGCGACCGAATGGCCCAGCCGCTCGAGGCGGCCCGCCAGCGCTTCGGCCACGCCGAGCTGGTCTCGAGTGATCAGCACCTGCGCTGGAAGGGGAGGTTCCGCGGGGGCCGAACCCGCGAGCGCGACCTCGACGGCGACGGGGCTGAAGCGCAGCAGCTCGGGTCCGGCGTCCGCCAATGCGCCGAGCGCCGCGGAGAGCATGGGCGCCGCGGGGGCCGAGCGCGGGCCCGCGACGGCCGAGGCGACGTGGTCGATCAGCTGCTGCACCGTGGTCTGTGGACCGAGCAGCGTGCGCGGGAGTCCGGCGATGCCGGGCCACGCCTTCTGGATGTCCCCGTCGAGCTCGACGGTCATGAGAGAATCGAACCCGAGCTCGCCGGCCAGCGTCTGCGACGTCCTGAGCGCCTCCACGGGGAAGGCGCTGATGCGGGAGACGAAGCCGAGGATCTGCCGGGAGATCTCGGAGGCGTCTACGGCGTTCGGGGTCGGCGTTCCGTTCGGAGTCGGGGTCGGCGTTGCGTTCGGGGTCGGGGTCGGCGCCGCGTTCGCGCTCGGGGTCGCGTTCGCGGCCGCGTTCACGGTCGCGGGGAGAGCTTCCCTGACGTCTGCAGGCGCCGCCACTCCCCTCTGGGCCAGCGCCTCCGCCTGTTGCTGCACCACCTTGGCGTGCGTCTGCAGCAGCGCGACCTGCTCGCGGAACAGCGCAACCAGCGGGTCCATGTCGGCTCCATTCTGCGCAGCGGCGGACGTCGCGAGAACCAGCGGCTCGGCGGAGGAGGGCTGCCGCTCGATCGCCCAGTAGGGCTGCGTCTCGATGGGCGTGGGCGGCAGGGTCACGAGCTGCGCATCGCGCCCGTCGAAGAGCGCGACCGGCTCCAGCGGAACGCCGAGCGCCCAGAGCAAGCCGACCGCGTGGGCGAACCCCGCCAGCCCGTCGCCGTCGCGACCGGCGAGGCCAAGCTGGGCGATGCGTTGCTCAGGGGGAAGGGTCGCCTTTGCGAACGCGGAGAGCATGGTCCCCGCCCCGGCGTTCAGCCAGATCCGGCCGCCCAGCGCAGCCGCGCGGCGGAGCGCCTCGACGAAGTCGATCGGCGCCGTCGAGTGCTCGACCCAGATGCGGCGGATCTCGGCCGGATCGGCGGGATAGGCGGCGGCGGTGATGCCGCTCACCACCGGCAGCTCGGGAGCACGCACGGGGACCGCGGCGACCAGCTCGCGCACGGCGCCCGCGACTCCGGCGAGCAGCGGCGAGTGGAATGCGTGCGAAACGTCGAGCGGGGTGATCTTCACGCCCTGCGCCTCGAGCGCCGCGGACGCCCGGGCGACCGCTTCGCGGGTTCCGGAGAGGACGGTTTGCCCGGGATGGTTCAGGTTGGCGAGCACGGCGCCGTCGATCCCGCCCACGGCCTTGCGGACCGTCGCCGGATCGGCGGCGGCGCTGGCCATCGTGCCGGGATCCTCCAGACCGAGCCCCACCATCGCCAGCCCGCGGCGCGCCACCAGGCGCAGGCAGTCCTCGTCGGTCAGCACCCCCGCCGCAGCGGCCGCCACGAACTCGCCGAGGCTGTGGCCGAGCACCACGTCCGGCGCGATGCCCATCCGCCGCAGGACGGCGTGCAGCGCGAGGCCGACGGCGGCCATCGCCGGCTGGCAGACCTGCGTCTGCATGAGGCTGCGCTCGGCGTCGGGTCCAGAAACCGGCGGATGGAGAAACGAACGAAGCGTCCCGCCCAGCTCCGCGTGGAGGTCCGCGCCGAGCGCGCCGTCGAGGCGGTCCAGGGCTTCGCGGAACGCAGGCACCTGCTCGTACATCTCGCGCAGCAGCCCGACCTTCTGCGCGCCCTGGCCCGGAAAGAGGAGCACGAGCCCACGCTGCGCGAACGGACCCTGGGCAAACGACACGCCGGGCGCGAGCTGCACCGGGCCGTACGCCTCCGGCTCGGCGTCGGGCGAAGGCGGAGGCATGTCCGCCTCGCGGGCTTCGAGCGCGGGGACTGCCTGCTCGAGCCGCTCGCGCAGCTGGGCGAAGGACTCGGCGACGACGGCCAGCCGCGCCGCGCCGTGCGCCCGCGACGCGAGCGTGCGCGACATGTCGGCGGGAGACGCGCCTTCCTGCTCGAGCTGCGCGGCCGCCAAGGAGAGCTCGCGCGCGTGCCGCGCCAGAAGGCCAGGACGCGAGGCCGCGACGAGGAACAGCTCGGCACGGCGATGTTCTCCGCGCGGGCGCCGCGCGAGCAGCCGCTCCGGGCGAGGCGCCTCCTCGAGGACGAGGTGGGCGTTGGTGCCGCCGAATCCGAAGGAGCTGACCCCGGCCCGGCGCGGATGTCCGTTTCGCGTCTCCCACGCCATCGCGGAAGCGGGGAGGAAGAAAGGTCCGTCGCCGAGGCCCAGCTTCGGGTTCTGCTCGGTGACCGAGGGCTGCGGCGGCAGCGTGCGGTGGTGCAGCGCCAGCGAAGCCTTGATCAGCCCGGCGATGCCCGCGGCCGACATGGTGTGGCCGATGTTCGCCTTCACCGATCCGAGCGCGGTGCGCGCGCCGTCGCGGGGGGTCCAGCCCTGCTCGCGGAAGACCTGGGCCAGCGCACCCACCTCGACGAGATCGCCGACCGTGGTCGCGGTGCCGTGCGCCTCGACGTAGCCGACCGACTGCGGCGGCACGCCGGCGTCCACGTACGCCAGGCGGAGCGCCTCGAGCTGGCCGCCCTGCTGGGGCGTCATCGGGCCTTCGCTGCGGCCGTCGTTGTTGCAGGCCGAGCCGCGGATCAGCGCGTAGATGCGGTCGCCGTCGCGCTCGGCGTCCTCGCGCCGCTTGAGGATGACCGCTCCGACTCCCTCGCCCATCACGAACCCGTCGGCCTTGGCGTCGAAGGGCCGGCACTCGCCGGTCCGGGAGATGGCGCCGATGCGCGAGAAGCCGACCAGGTTGTCCGGGAGCAGGTTGAGGTACACGCCGCCGGCGACGGCCACGTCGATCTGACCGGCGCGGAGGTTCAGGACGGCTTGGTGCGTCGCCACCAGCGCGGACGAGCAGGCCGCATCGAGCGACAGCGCCGGACCGCCCAGGTCGAACTGCTGGGCGACCGTCGCGGCGATCATGTTCAGCAGGTTCCCGGGCATGCTGAACGCGCGCAGCGGGGTCGCGTCCTGCACCAGCGCCTCGAGCGCGCGCGCGGCGGCGGGGTCGGGCTTCCGGCCGAACTGCCCGTCGAGCAACTGCAGCGCCCGCAAGCGGGTGAGATGCATCTCCTTGTGTTCGCTGACCGAAGCGCCGACAAACACGCCCGCGCGGCGGCGCGGGAATGGCTTGCGCTCCCACCCAGCGTCCTGGAGCGCGCACCGCACGACGTCCAGCAGCAGGCGCTGCTGCGGGTCGGTCACCTGCACCCGGCGGGGAGGCAGGCCGAAGTGCAGCGCGCCGAACTCCTTGATTTCCGTATCTTCCAGGTACGCGCCGCGACCGATGTAAGCCTTGTCAGGGGTCCGCAGCGAGTCGTCGAGGAAGAGGCGCGCGTGGTTCCAGCGGGCGGCGGGGACCTCGCGGAACGCGACGGTGCCGCTTCGGATGAGATCCCAGTAGGCCAGGGGATCGCGCGCCTGCGGGAACCTGCAACCCAGTCCGACGATCGCGATGTCCAACAGGAACTGCCTCCGGGCTGAGCCGCGGCGTGCTTAGCGGCTTTTGCTGCTTCACGTCAAGGTCGCGGAATCCCTTGCCCCAGACCCGCGAAGTGTGCTCGAGGCCACATTCAGATGCGGCAGCGGCGGCGCCGCTTCTCGGGTACATTGCCGCCCCCATGCGGGTGCTCCTGACCGGGGGATCGGGGTTCGTCGGGTCGTACGTCGCCGAGCAGCTGGCGGCGCTCGGCCACACGGTCCGCGCCCTGGTGCGCCCCCGCTCGGATTCCAAGCGGCTGAAAACACTGCCGAACGTCGAGCTCGCGGCCGGCGCCATCGAGGACCGCCCGTCGCTCGATGCAGCGGTCCGCGGAGTCGATGCGGTCGTTCACGTCGCCGGGCTGGTCAAGGCGCGGCGGCCGGAGGAATTCTTCCAGGTCAACTGCGAAGGAACGAAAAACCTCCTCTCCGCGGCCGAGGCGCACGCCTCGGGGCTGAAGCGGTTCGTCTACGTCTCCTCGCTCGCGGCCGTCGGGCCAAGCGGCGACGGCAAACCGGTCCGCGACGATGCTCCCCCCCGCCCGGTGACGCACTACGGACGGAGCAAGCTCGCCGCCGAGCAGGCGGTGCTCGCCGCCAAGGACCGCCTGCCCGTCACGGTGATCCGGCCCCCGCTCATCTACGGTCCGCGCGATCGCGAAACCCTGGCCTTCTTCACCTCGGTGAAGAACGGCGTGCTGCCGGTGCTCGGCGACGGGCGCAATACGCTCAGCGTCATTTACGGAGAGGACTGCGCGGCCGCCATCGTGCGCGCGGCGCTTTCGCAGGGCCCGAGCGGGCGCTCCTACTTCGTGGAGGACGGCTCGGTATACGTGTGGCGCGAGGCCTTGGCGGAGGTGGAGAAGGCCGTCGGAAAGCGCGCGTTCTTCCGGCTCGGCCTCCCGATGCCCGTGGTCCAGGTCGCCGCCGCCGCGACGCAGCTCTACGGAAAGGTCACCCGCACCGCCCAGATGCTCACCCTCGACAAGGTGAACGAGCTGAAGCAGCGGCACTGGGTGTGCGAGGGCTCCGGCGCCCGCCGCGACCTCGGGTGGCAGCCGCGCACCGCCTGGGCCGAGGGCGTGTCCAAGACCGCCGCCTGGTACCGCCAGTCCGGCTGGCTCTGAAGGTCGCTTGCGCCCGCGAGCCGTGGACGGAGGTCAGGCCGCCACCTGGGTGCCGGGAGGGAGGAGGCGGGCGATGGTGTCGCGCAGGTCGCCGATGGTGCGGATGCGGCCCAATTCCTCGTCGGGGATGCGGACGGCGAGCTTCTCCTCGAAGTAGCTGACCAGCTCCATCACGGCGACGGAGTCCATCCCCAACGTCGCGATGACGCTGTCGCGCGTCAGCTGGGGGAGCTTCCGGTTGTCCACTTCGAGCGCGGCCTGCTTGAACATCTCGACGACGTCGATGGTCTGCGCCATGGCCCCTCTAGGCTCCGGTCAGCTTGCGCATGAGGCCGCGCGCCTCGTGCCTTGCGCGGCCGACGAGTGAGTAGGCCAGGTGCTTCGCCGCCAGCAGGCGGTTCCCCATCGCGCCCGCCGCGCGCGCGCCTTCCCTCCCCAGCGTGCCGCGCAGGTACATCTCGCGGGTCCTGCGGCGCTGCAGCTTGCCCGAGCTGGTCTTGGGGATGCTCCCGGGCGGAACGAGCGCCACGTCGGCGACCGCGAGCTGCAGGTCCTCGCCGACCTTCGCCACGATGGCGGCGCGCAGCTTGTCCGGCTCCCGGTCGCGCGTCTCCACCGCGACCACGACCTCCTCCGACGCCTTGCCCGGCCGCGAGAACACCACCGCCGAGCCCCGCCGCACGCCGGGCAGCTCCTCCACCGCCCACTCGATCCGCTGCGGATAGTAGTTGCGGCCGTTGACGATGAGGATGTCCTTGAGCCGACCGGAGACGTACACCTCGCCGTCGACCATGTACCCGAGATCGCCGGTGCGCAGCCACCCGCCGGGGCGCCCCAGACCGGCCGCCCGCGTCGCTTCCGGATTGTTCCAGTAGCCCGCGGTCACCGACGGGCCGCGGAAGCAGATCTCGCCCACGTGGCGGTCGGGGAGCAGGCGCCCGTCCTCGTCCTGGATGGACAGCTCGTGCGCAGGGAAAGCGCGGCCGCAGCAGACCACCTCCATCGTCGCGACGCCGTTCGACGAGGGCGCCGCCTTCCGGTCGGCATGGTAGCGCTCCTGATCGATGCGGTCGGTCTTGAACGGCTCGCCGAGGCGAATGAACGACATCGCGAGCGTCGCTTCCGCCATCCCGTAGGAAGGCAGGAGCGCCGTCGGCCGGAGCCCGGCGGGGGCGAACGCGGCGAGAAAGGCGCGGATCGTGTCCGGATGGATCGGCTCCGCGCCGCAGCCGAACAGGCGCATCTTGGAGAGGTCCCAGCGGGCGATCTGCTCCGCCCGGGCGCGCCGGGTCACCAGCGCGTAGGCGAAATTGGGCGCGAAGGTCAGCGTCCCGCCGTGCTTGTGCATCGTCTCCATCCACAGCGTCGCGTTCTTGATGAACGAGATGGTGGGGATGAAGACGGCCGGCATGTGCACCACGATGGGGCACAGCACCATCCCGATGAGCCCCATGTCGTGGTAAAGCGGCAGCCACGAGACGGTCACGTCGCCCGGCCGCCACTGCAGGCCGTCGTGCAGGATGGCCTTCGAGTTTGCTTTGAGGTTTCCGTGCGTCACCATGACGCCCTTGGGCGCCGAGGTGCTGCCGGAGGTGAACTGGAGGAACGCGACGTCCTCGTCCGCCGGGTAGGGCGGCGGATCGACGAGCGCGACGTCGGCGCGCAGCTCGGAGGTCAAGATG
>JBJMQJ010000160.1:0-11811 GCA_045802765.1 Myxococcales bacterium | reverse complement strand
CGACATGAGCCCTCCCTCGTCGACAGCGCGCGCAGGCTAGCGAGCGCACGCGCCCCGACCAGTGGAGGGCAAGCGATCAGTGTGTCGGTGAACGGGGAGGCGAGCGCCGTTGTTCAACGGACGACGCAAGCAGTCCCGGGGAAAGCTTGCGGTTGACAGTCTACCGGGAGTGCGGGACTCCCCCGCGCTCCCGGCGACGGGCAACTTCACCGGCGGGGGCGCGCAGATGCGTGCTGCATCCACCGCCGTTCGTGCTGCGCTGGTCGCGTGCGCCGTCGCGTGCGGTTCGTCCGGGATGCCGGCGGTCGCCGCGGAAGGAAACGAAGAATGCTCCGGACTGGAGCTGGCCGCCCCGGGACCGCCCCGCTCCTTTCGAGTCGAGAAGCCAGACCCGCCCCACGAGATCTGCCAGCCTGGCCTGAGCGACGGCTCGGGCAACCTGGCGCTCTGGTACAGGCATCAATTCCAGCCGGGTAGCGCGGTCGTCTCGTTCCTCGACGTAGGAGGCCAGCTCGCCGCCCGGATCGATACGCCCTCGTTGCGCTTGACCCAGCAGCCCTCCGGCTTCGAAGGAGCGACGTGGGCGGGCTCATCTGCCCCGCGCGCGCACGTCGTGCGCTACGACGGGGCGGGCCGATTGCGTCACGCTTCCGCGGACAGCGAAGACGCAGTCCCCGTCATCGCGCCAGACCCGGCCGGCGGCATCGCCGTGGCGATACTGACGGGCGGACAAAGAGCACGTGCGCTGGAGGCTTACGACGGCGAAGGCGCGCTGCGCTGGCGCGTGTCGCTCCCCGACGTGCTGCTGGTCTCCCATGCGATCGATCGCGCCGGGAATACGCTCGTGCTCTTCGAGGGCGAAGAGGCGTTCGGGAAGGGGCAGCGCGCCGCGCTGTGGATCGATCGGGCCGGTCGCGCCGGGGCGCCGTTCCAGCTGCAGGGCGTCGAATCCGGCGGCTTGATCGACCTGGCCGCCCGCATCAGGGACGGTTTCTTCGTCCGCAAGCTCGGTGAGCCCGGCAGCGTGTGGGTGGGCGAGATCGGTGCGGCATCCACCATCCTCCAGCATCCACCGCCCTGGCTCGCCGCGCGGCCGGGCACCGCCGTTCACCTGGCGCACCGTGGTACGGCATACGCCGTGGTTCCCGATCCTCGGTTTTCGATCCCTTGCGCACAGGTGGTCGAGGTGATTTCCGCGTCCGGGCGCTCATGCGGCTCCGCTGAGTTCAGCATCGCCCCGACCGGCTGCTTCACTTCTACGATCGTGATCGGCCAAGACGGGACGGTCATCCAGCAGTTCCCGGATGCCATGGAAGCCCGCATCGGCAGCGGAAGCCGCAGCTGCACGTGGCGGTGGTGGTCCGGTTTCTTCCGGTAATCGGGAACCCACCTCGAACCTCGGAATGTTGCGGCGCCACGGCTCACCGCGTGACGGCGGGCTCGCGCGGCCGCACTGGTTCGGGGCCCGTGTCGCGCCCGATGCGGTGGCGCCTGCTGCCGACGGACAGCCAGAACGCTCCCGCTTCCTCGCGGAGGTGATCGGCCAGCGAGAGCTGCGCCGCCCGCGTGAGCCGTGCGCGGTCGCCGTCCGGCGTGCGGACGTAGAGCGCATCCTCCGCGCCCGAGGCGAGGCTTGCCGGATCCACCTCGACCCAGTCGCCCGTCCCGAGCTGGGCGCGCAGCGCATGTCCCCGCGGCTCGATGCGGCGCACGAACCGTCCCGCGTCCTCCACTTCCACGTAGGCCCACTCCGGTCCGATGCGGACGGCCCAACGCCCGTCCTCCGCGCGGTGTAGCCCGCGGTGGAGCGCCGCGATGGTCCGCGCGTGCTCGAGCAGGTCTCCCCGATGCCAGAACCGCCCTTCGCGGTCGAGGCGGAGACCGCTCTGCTCGCGGAGCTTGCGCAGCAGATCGGGATCCATCCCGCGCATTGTAGACGCCGGGGACGAGAACCGATCGAAGTCTCCAATGGCTCGCGAATACACGCCATTCGCGGTCAGGGCGACCGCCGTCGGTCGGACGGTCGCCCGTCCTCGTGACAGTTGTCACTGCGGCGCGGCGGCAGGGGTTGTAGGTGGCAGGGAGAGACGGACGCCCGACCTCGCCCCACAGAGGGAGCGGCGCGATCCGCAGCACAGGGGGAAGTTCCGATGCAGATCCATTCCTGGAAGCTCCTTCCCTTCGCACTGGCGCTCGCTGCCTGCGGCACCTCGTCGGGAGGCGCACGGCTGGAAGGAATGCTCGATCCCGCGTCGCTCTCCGACGCTCGCGGGCAGCCCGTGCAGGTCTCCGTGACCGGGACGTCTCGCGCCACGGCGACCGATGCTTCGGGCCGGTTCGACTTCGACGACCTCGCTCCGGGCGAGGCAACCCTCCGCTTCCACGGGCATGGATTCAACGCGACGGTGCGCATCTCCGGCCTGCAGCCCGGCCAGACGCTGCAGATCACCGTGCGGCTAGGCGCCAACGGGTGCGTCGTGCGCGGCGCGCGGGCGAACGAGATCGCGCTCGTCGGTGCCATCGGCGGGATCGCCGCGTCGAGCATCACGGTTTCCGGGCTCGAGGTGGACGTCGCTCCCGGCACGCGCATAGGCGATCGCGATGCTCCGCTCGCGCTCGCAGACCTTCGTGTCGGCGACGCGATGCGGGTCGAGGGAACGTTGCAAGCGGGGGGCAAGGTGCTGGCGCGCGAGATCGAGCGCGTGGCATCTCCTGGCTCGAACGAGGTGCTCCTGCGCGGGACAATCGGTTCGCTGGACGCCACCGCCGGCAAGCTCACGGTCTCGGACCTCACCATCGCGACGGATGCGTCAACCCGGTTCACCGGCGCCGCCGGCTTCGCCGATCTGAAGCTCGGCGATCGCGGGCTCGTCCAAGGCACCCTCGTTGCGGGCGGCGCGGTCCTGGCGCGTCTGGTGTGTAGGCTGCCCGTCGCGGCGGCGCAGAGGGACGAAGTGGAGATCGAGGGCCCCATCAGCTCGATCGCGGCACCGGATCGATTCCAGGTCGCGGGCAAGACGGTGGTGATCGACTCCTCCACGCGCTTCGAAGGCGAGCACGATCGGCCGCTCACCTTCGCGGACCTCAAGCTGGGCGACCGCGTCGAAGTGGAGGGCACGGCGCAGGCGGATGGAACGATCCTTGCTCGCAAAATCGAACGGGACGAGGAAGAGGAAGAACGCGATTAGAACGGATGCCGGAGGGCTGCGCTGCAAAGCACGGCGCCGCCTGACCGGCCGCGGGTGTTCGTGCACGAAGCGCGCACCGAGCGCCGTGAGTGGCACCCCCTCGCCGCTCCGGCGCCCGGCGCGCGTGCTGTCCGCCTCAGTGCAGCGTGGCTTGCTGGGCGGGCGCTGCGGAACGCGACGAGCGCACCTTGGTGAAGGTGAGCACGTCGTCCGAGGGTCCCGCGTCCACCTCGATGCCGTCACCCGGAGCGAAGTCGCCCTGCAGGACCTTCATGGCCAGCGGGTCCAGCACCATCCGCTGCAGCGCGCGCTTGAGCGGCCGGGCCCCGTAGACGGGATCATGGCCTGCGCGCCCCACCGCCTCCTTGGCGCGCTCGGTCAGCTCGAGGCGCAGCTGCTTGTCGGCCAAGAGCTTCGAGAGCCGCGCCAGCTGGATGTCCACGATGCGGGCCAGCTCTTCGCGGCCCAGGCTGTGGAAGACGACCACTTCGTCGATGCGATTCAACAGCTCGGGCCGCAGCTCCGCGCGGATGGCCTCGTTCACGCGGCGCTTCTCCTCCTCGTGGTCCCCGCCCGCCACGTGCTGCGAGCCTAGGTTGGAGGTGAGGATCACCACGCTGTTGCGGAAGTCCACCGTGCGGCCCTGGCCGTCGGTCAGCCGGCCGTCGTCGAGGATCTGCAGCAGCACGTTGAAGACGTCGCGGTGCGCCTTTTCAATCTCGTCGAAGAGGATCACCGAGTAAGGCCTTCGCCGCACCGCCTCGGTGAGCTGCCCGCCCTCGTCGTACCCGACGTACCCGGGAGGCGCCCCGATCAGCCGCGCCACCGAGTGCTTCTCCATGTACTCGCTCATGTCGAGCCGGATGAGCGCCTGCTCGTCGTCGAAGAGGAACTCGGCGAGCGCGCGTGCGAGCTCGGTCTTGCCCACGCCGGTGGGGCCGGCGAAGAGGAAGCTGCCGATGGGGCGGTTCGGGTCCTGCAGCCCGCTGCGGGCGCGGCGCACCGCGTTCGACACGGCCCGGATTGCCTCCTCCTGCCCCACCACGCGCTTCTGTAGCCGCTCTTCCATGTGCACGAGCTTCTGCATCTCCGCCTCCAGCAGCTTGGATACGGGGATGCCGGTCCACTTGGACACGACGTACGCCACGTCCTCGGCGTCGACCTCCTCCTTGAGCATCTTGTTCTGCTTCTGCAGCTCGGCGAGCTTCTTGTTCTGCGCCTCGAGCTCCTTGGAAAGCCCCGGCAGGACGCCGTACTTGATCTCGGCCGCGCGGCCGAGGTCGCCCTTGCGCTCGGCGTCGGCCATCGCCTGGTTCGCGTCCTCGACCTTCTGCTTCACCGCGCGGATGGCCGCGATGGCCTGCTTCTCGTTCTCCCAATGCGCCTTGAGGGTCGAGAGCTTCTCGCCGAGCTGCGCGATCTCCTTCTGCAGCTCTACGAGCCGCCCCTTGCTGACAGGGTCGCTCTCCTTCTTGAGCGCCTGCTCCTCGATCTGCAGCTGCAGCACCTTGCGCCGCACCTCGTCCATCTCCGCGGGCATGGAGTCGATCTCCATGCGCAGGCGGGAGGCGGCCTCGTCGATCAGGTCGATGGCCTTGTCGGGGAGGAAGCGGTCGGTGATGTAGCGGTTGGAAAGCGTCGCCGCGGCGACGAGCGCGCTGTCCTGGATGCGCACGCCGTGGTGCACCTCGTAGCGCTCCTTGAGACCGCGCAGGATGGAGATGGTGTCCTCCACGCTGGGCTCGCCCACCATCACCGGCTGGAAACGGCGTTCGAGCGCCGGGTCCTTCTCGATGTGCTTGCGGTATTCGTTGACGGTGGTGGCGCCGATGCAGTGCAGCTCGCCGCGGGCCAGCGCCGGCTTGAGCATGTTGCCGGCGTCCATCGCGCCTTCGGCGGCGCCGGCGCCGACGATGGTGTGCAGCTCGTCGATGAAGAGGATGACCTGCCCGGAGCTTCCCGTGACTTCCTTCAGCACCGCCTTGAGGCGCTCCTCGAACTCGCCGCGGAACTTGGTGCCCGCGACCAGCGCGCCCATGTCGAGCGCGACGATGCGCTTGTCCTTGAGCCCCTCCGGGACGTCGCCGTCGACCACGCGGCGGGCGAGGCCCTCCACGATGGCGGTCTTGCCGACGCCGGGGTCCCCGATCAGCACCGGGTTGTTCTTGGTGCGCCGGGAGAGGACCTGGATGACGCGGCGGATCTCCTCGTCGCGGCCGATGACCGGGTCGAGCTTGCCTTTGCGCGCGCGGTCGGTGAGATCGATCGCGTACTTCTCCAACGCCCGGTATTGCGACTCGGGGTCCTGCGAGGTGACGCGCTGCGAGCCGCGCACCGCGGTGAGCGCCTGGGCGATGCGGTCGCGGGTGGCGCCGGATGCGCGCAGCGCCTCGCTCGCACCGCCGCGCTTTTCCGAGGCGAGCGCGAGCAGGATGTGCTCGCTTGCGACGTACTCGTCCTTGAGGCTCGCAGCCTCGTCCTCGGCTGCGTCGAGGACCTTCAGGGTGCGCTGGGCGAGGTGGCCACCTTCTCCGCCGTGGACCTGCGCCACCTTGCGCAGCTCGTCGTCCAGGCGGGCCTGCACGAGCTTGGGGTCCGCGCCGATGCGCTGCAAGAGCGGAGCGACCAGGCCGTCCTGCTGGGCGAGCAGCGCGGCGAGGACGTGCTCGGGCAGGATCTCCTGGTGGTCGCGGCGGCGCGCGATGGACTGCGCCTCCTGCAGGGCCTCCTGCGCCTTGACCGTGAACTTGTCGAGTTTCATGGCCTGGAACGTAACGCATCGACACAGCGTGGCAAGGAACGCCCGTGCCGCTCCGGGAGTGACGAATCACACCGGAAATGCGAGGCTTGCGGCAACCGGAGGTCCCCATGCTGCTCGCCGTGCTGGTCCTCTTCGCCGCGGCGCAGGCGCCCGCCGTCACCGAGGGCGACCACGTCCTGCGGAGCTTCAAGTTCGTCTCGGGCGACGCGCTGCCCGAGCTGCGCATCCATTACCGCACGCTGGGCAAGTCGAACGGCCGCAACGCGGTGCTCATCCTGCACGGGACGGGCGGCAGCGGCGCCCAGTTCCTGACCGACGCGTTCGCCGGCGTCCTCTTCGGTCCCGGGCAGCTGCTCGACGCCGAGAAGTACTTCATCGTGCTGCCCGACGGAATCGGCCACGGCAAGTCGTCGAAGCCGAGCGACGGCCTGCGCGCGAAGTTCCCCCGCTACGCCTACGACGACATGGTCGAGGCGCAGTACCGGCTCCTGCGCGAGAAGCTGGGCGTCGAGCACCTCCGGCTGGTGCTGGGCACCTCGATGGGCGGAATGCAGACCTGGCTATGGGGAGAACAGCACGCCCAATTCATGGATGCGCTGATGCCGCTCGCGTCGCTGCCGGTCCAGATCGCGGGGCGGAACCGGGTGATGCGCAAGATGATCCTCGACGGCATCCGCGGCGACCCGGCCTGGAAGGGAGGCGACTACGAGACGCAGCCCAGGCAAGGTCTCGTCGCCGCGCTCGACGTGCTCTTGCTCATGGGAAGCGCTCCGCTTCCCTGGCAGGCGCAGGCGCCGTCGCGCGACGCGGCGGACAAGCTGTACGAAGAGATGCTGCAGAAGCGGCTCGCGCAGGCCGACGCGAACGACATGCTGTACGCCTTCGATGCCTCGCGCGAGTACGATCCGCAGCCCAAACTAGCGGCGATCGAGGCTCCGCTCGTGGCGGTGAACTCCGCCGACGACGTGATCAACCCGCCCGAGCTGGGGATCCTCGAGCGCGAGATCCAGAAGGTCCGCCGGGGAAAGGCGGTCGTGCTGCCCATCGGTCCGGAGACGCGCGGGCACGGAACGCACTCGCTCCCTGCGGTGTGGAAGCAGCACCTGGCGGAGCTGCTGCAGCGGTCGGGCCAGGTGGCGGCCAGTCGCCGGCCCTAGGCGGCGCCGTGCTTTACAGCGGACTGGAATGGCATCCTCTCCAAGCGAAGATCTCCGGACCCTGCTCGCAGCGAAGCGGCTTCGCGAGGCCGAGGAGCTGGTCGAGTCCGCCGCCGCGCACCCGGCCCGGGCGCGGTCGTTTCGCGAGGCGGGTCTTCTGGCGCTCAAGTCCGGCGAGCCGCGGCTCGCCGCCGAGTGGCTGCGCCGCGCGGCGGATCTCTCCCCGCGCGATCCCGAGCCGCGGCACGAGCGGGGTCTGGCGCTGCTCGAGCTGGGCGAGGTGGGGCTCGCGGCGCAGGCGCAAGGAGAGGCGCTCGCGCTCGACCCCGACCACATCGGAGCGCGCGCGCAGCGGGCGGCCGCGCTGGAAGCGCTGGGCGACGACGACGGCGCCGCGCGCGAGCTGTCGGAGCTCCTCGCCCGCACCGGTCCCCAGCCGGCGCTGCACGCCCGCCTGGCGGTGCTGCGCGACGCCGCCCGCCGCGCCGCCCACCTGAGCGTCCTCGGCGCTCCGGCTGCGCGCGTGGAGCATAGCCCGCTCGTCGCCGGCACCTTCGCCCGTGCGGCGCTGCGCCCTCCCGGGATCTCCTTCCGCGCGCCGTTCGCCGATCTGGAAGCGCTGTCGGACGCGCACGGCCGCGTGCGCCGCCTGGCGCTGCTGTTCGACTCGATGGACGCCTCGCTCGCGCGGACAGATCTGGCCTACGGCGGCACCACCGAGGACGAGCACGGACGGCGCGTCCCGCTCGACGAGTTCACCTCGGCGGCCGTCGTCTTCCTCGCGCACGGGCTCGGGATCGACGCGCCTCGAGCGCGCCGCTTGCTGCGCTTCCTCATGACGCCCGAGTGCGGCTTGGGGCCGCTGCGGTTCGCGCACGCACGGGTAGGATGGGTGATCGACGAGTCCGCGCCGCAGCGGCGCTATGGATTGTTCGTCGAGGAGGCGCGGGACCGTTGAGTCCGTCGCGGCGTCACTTCAGAAACCCGCCTGCACGCAGGATCGCGTCCGGGACCGAAGCGTCCGCCATTTCCTGGGGGCCGACGCCCGCCGGAATGCGGCGCACTTCGCGGCGGCTTTCATAGGAAATGACCGAGACGCTATTGCCCTTCCGGTTGGCGACGAAGCAGTAGCGGCCGTCGCTGCTCGTTTCCGCCTCGATGGGCTGGCCGCCCGCGACGGCGATGGTCGCCAGCGTTTTGAAGGAGGCGCGATCCACAAGCGCGATGTAGTCGTAGAGTTTGGCCGCGTCGCAGATGGTCTTGCCGTCCGCGGAAACCGCGATGCCGTGATGGGGCGCCTCGGTCGGGTCGGTGCTCTGCTTGCCGACCACGGGCAGTCGCTTCGTGCGCAGGATCGCACCGGTGACGGGGTTCACTTCGCTGAAGCCGTCGCCATCGGAGAACTGCACGTAGAGCAGCGAGCCGTCGGGCGTGAACGCGAAGGGACGCACGCCCCTCTCGAATGGAAGGATGCGGACCACCTCCAGGGTCCTCGGGTCCGCCACGGTCAACTGCTTCGGGCCGTGGGGCGACCCTGGCGAGTCCCGCCTCCATGTTCCGAGGCTGCCGTTGTAAAGGTGCTTGCCATCCGGCGTGAACTCGAGGCCGTGCGGCCGGCTTCCCGTCGCGAAGGATCCGGTGAGCTTGCCCGTCTGGGTGTCGAGCACCTGGACCTCGTTTGCCGAAATGGCCGACACGAAGAGGCGCGAGCCGTCCGGGGATAGCGCCGTATGGTCCGCCCGCCGGCTGCTGGTCTGGAACCGCCAGAGGATCTTCTTGTTGGCGACCTCGATCGCGACGACATCGCCAAGATAGCCTCGCGATACGTAGACGCGGCTTCCGTCCGGGGCAACCTTGACCCCATAGGCGTAGTTGGGGCCCATTGCCGAAAGCAGTCCCGGATACACGGCGGCCTGCGCCGGATCCTGCGGCGTCTTACCCTCGGGGATGACATTGAGCGCGCCGAGCCGCTCGAGGCTTTGCGTGTCGATCAGCGTGATCGTCCCGTCGCCGAGGTTCGCCACGAAAAGAACCTCGTGCTGCCCGGCTCGTCGGGGCCCTTCGACGGGATGCTCGGGAACGCCCGCGACCGCGCCGGCGGCAAGCAGCGCCGCGGCCGCATAGCCGATCGCGATTCCGGACGTTCGCATGAGTGCGGCACCCTAGGCGCCGGCATTTCGCGTTGTCAATCCAATCAGTGGGCGGCGGGTCGTCAGTGCTTGGCCGGCTCGGCGGGTGCGGCCGGCCGCGTGGCCGGGCGTCCCGCCGCCGCGACGTAGCGGACGCGCAGATCGTAGAGCAGCATGTCGAGGAACCGCGCCTCGTCCTCGCTCAGGTTTCCCCGGGTCTTCTCCTGCAGGAGGGCGAGGAGGTCGATCGACTGCTGCGCGAGCGGCAGGTCCGCTTCCTGCGCCTTGCCGCTGACCGGGTCCGGCGCCTCTCCGAGATGGATGAGCGCGGACGAGCCGAGCGAGAGCACGAACGCGTTGAAGTCCAGCCGCGGCCGCTTGGGATCGTCCGCCATGTCTCACCCCAGTTCGAGCGCGAGCTCCATCAGCTGGTACCCGCGCTGCACGAGCAGGACCGCGCGGCCACTCTTGCGCGCCTGCGCGATCGCTTTCTGAAAATCCTTGAGGGTATCGACCTCGGCGCTGTTCACCGCCACCACGATGTCTCCGCGGCGCAGACCACCGCGCTGCGCCAGCGAGCCGCGTTGCACCTGGTCGACGGCCACCAGCCCACGCGGCGCGTCGATCCCGGCGCGGCGCGCCTCGCCGGGAGGCAGTTCCGCGAGCTTGAGCCCCGTGGCGTTCTCGAAGCTCGCCATCGCGCGCCCGGGCGTGAGCGGCGCCGGGGTGAGCGACACGTCCAGCTTCGCGCCCCCGCGCTGCACGCCCAGCGTCACACGCGCGCCGAGCGGCACGTCGTGCAGCAGGAAGCGCAGCTCGTCGCCGTCGCGAACCGGGGAGCGGTCGACGCTGACGACCACGTCGCCGCGCCGGATCCCGGCCTTCGCCGCCGGCGAGCCGTCCTCGACGGAGTCGACCCGCGCTCCGGGCTTGCCCTCCGCGGCGCTGGCTTCGAATCCCCAAAAGCTCGCGGCCAGCTCGCCGCTCCGCACCAACTCGCGGGCCACGCGCAGCGCGCGATCGATGGGGATGGCGAAGCCGATGCCCTGGGCGTTGGCATAGATGGCGGAGCAGACGCCGATCACCTCGCCGTCGGCGTCGATCAGCGGGCCGCCGGAATTGCCCGGATTGATCGATGCGTCCGTCTGGACGAAATCGTAGTAGCTGCGGTTCTCCGCCCGGACGGTCCGGTGCAGGGCGGAGACCACGCCCACGCTGACGCTCTGGTTCAGTCCGAAGGGATTGCCGATCGCGATGACGGGCTCGCCCAGCATCAGATCCGAGCTGCCGCCCAGCGGCATCGCCGGGAACTTCTTGTCCGCCTGGATCTTGAGCACCGCCAGATCGCCGCCCGGGTCGGTGCCAACCACCTTGGCGGTGTAGTCCGAGCCGTCCTCGAAGCTGACCTGGATGCGCGAGCCGCGCTCGACCACGTGATAGTTGGTCAGCACGTAGCCGGCCGCGTCGAAGACGAAGCCGGACCCGAGGCTCGTGCGGACCTGGTCGCGCGCCCGGCCCCCGCCGAAGAAGATGTCGAAGGGGTCCTGCGAGGCGCGCGCCTTGATCACCTCTTGGGCATTGATGTTGACCACCGCCCCCTTGGCGCGCTCCACGGCTTGCACGAGCGGCGTCCGCCGCGCGCTGGACGAGCGGTCCGCGAGGGCGGGCGCGGCGACGAGGAGGGCGAGGAACGCCAGCGCGCAGATCGCGGAGGGGACACCATGAAACGGTGTCCCCAAATGGCGAAATGGCGTCCCCGGCGGCGACACGGTGGAAGGCAAATACGGGGACACCATCAAGATGGTGTCCCCGCCTTTATCGCGCCGGGCCGAGCTCGTCGGCGGAGCTGAAGTCGGTCTCCACCTTGGCGGCCTTCTCGGCGAGATCCGGGAGCGCCTTGATCAGCCGCGCGTACTCCTTCTCGTCGATGAGGCCTTTCTTGAGGTAGCGCTCGACCACGCGGCGATCGAGGTACTTCGACGGAAGGTCGTGCTGCTTGTCTGCCACTTCTGGCTGCTCCTTGGCCCCGGGCGCCTCGGGACGCCTCCGGTTCCTGCGAGGGGGCGGCAAATTAACACATCGTGCGCTATGGTAAAGGGGCGGTGCCTGTCCGGCAGCTCAAGGAGCGGCGGCTCGCGCGCCTACGCGGGCTCTACGCCATCGTCGACGGCTCGGCGGCGCGGCCTCCGCTCGACCTGGTGCGGGCATTCTTGCGCGGCGGAGCGGCGGTCGTCCAATTGCGCCTGAAGGCGATGCCCGCGCGCGACCTCTTCGAGCTGGCCCGCGAAGCCGTCGCCGTGTGCCGCCAGCGGGACGCGCTGCTGCTCGTGAACGACCGGCCCGACGTCGCCCGTGCGGCCGGCGCCGATGGCGTGCACCTTGGCCAGGACGATCTTCCCGCCGCCGCCGCGCGCGAGGTCCTCGGCGCGGACGCGCTCGTCGGCGTGTCGTCGCACTCCGACGCGGAAATCGACGCCGCGATTTCGGCCGGCGCGGATTACCTCGGCTTCGGGCCCGTCTTCGAGACCGGCTCCAAGCCGGGCGCGCCTCTGCCCCCACCGCACGGTCTGGCGGGG